>QIDJ01000228.1 GCA_003228395.1 Flammeovirgaceae bacterium | reverse complement strand
ATATGAAAGCTGGAGTATGGCTTGATAACCATAAAGCCTTTGTAGTGTACCTCGACAACGGAAAGGAAACTTTGCTGAGGTTGGATTCGGAAGTTGAAGACTATCATCCCAGAGGGGGAAGCCGCACTTCAGCGCCTTATGCATCGCATGACGCCATATCCGAAAGCCGGCTGCTGGCTCGAAGAAAACTACAGCTTCAACGATACTACAATGCCATACTTGCAAAAATTAAATCATGTGACGCATTTTATCTTTTTGGGCCGGCCGGTGCCAAAACCGGATTGGAGAAGGCCATCAGCAATGATCCGAAATTAAAACCGAAGCTTGCAAAAGTTGAAGCTGCGGATAGCATGACGGAGAATCAGATCGTTGCTCAAACACGGGCTTTCTATAATGAATAAACGCTTGCAAAGCCTGATGGTTCTGCTGCCTTGTACTACGACCTGTAAATTTATCCAACCTTAAATTCATTGAACCCGACAAGCGATCGCTGCGCTTCCTCTGAAGAAGGGACATCATCTCAAGGCAACCTGGCGGCCCGTCGCTTAAGTATGAAATAAGGTTTTTTACAATACTCCGTTTAAAAAGGAAAGTTATTAAAAAAATACTATTTTGGCAGGTTATCAACTGGGAGGCTGGATGCTACAGCATTATATCTATTTAATTTTACAATTGAAGGTTAAAATCGGACTGCATCTGTATTTTAAACCCTTCGGAGTGAACGGCGTCGAAAACGTACCACGTGAAAAGCCAATCATATTTGCAGTCAATCACCAGAACGCATTTCTGGATGCCCTGATTGTCACCTGTTCCACACAAAGAAATCCATTTTATCTTGCACGAGGGGATTTTTTTAAAAAAAAATGGGCGAAATTTCTGATGGGGATCATCCAGATGATGCCCATCTATCGTATCAGGGATGGCCTGGCAAATGTTAAAAAAAATGAAGCCGTTATTGATACTTGTGTGGATCTGCTTTCAGAAAATGCGTCGCTTTTAATTTTCCCCGAAGGAAGTCATGCCTGCAAATATTATATAAGGTCATTTCAAAAAGGAATTGCCCGGATTGCTTTTGCAACCGAATCCGCCAATGATTTCAAACTCGGTCTTTCCATTATTCCTTCCGGCATCCAGTACGAAGACTATAGTAGCGCTTGTAACAAAGTACTGATAACCTACGGGAAACCGGTTTATATAGCGGATTATCAGCAGCTTTATGAATCTGATCAAAATGAAGCCATCCGAAAACTCTGTACCGATTTGGAAGAAAAATTAAAAGCACTTGTCGTTGATATTAGGCCGGCTTCCGAATACGATGACATTTATGCAAAATGGAGGATAAACAGGTCTTTGTTTAAAAACCTGGTGACCCAGCTCGAACATGATAAGGAACTGGTCGCAAAGATCAAACTGCATCCGGAAAAATTTGATACTACCGTTGCTCCTCCAAAACCCCGTATAAAGTCACTCAAACAAGTACTTCTTGCACCCGTATTTCTGTATGCCTGGCTGAATTATATTATTCCAAATGCCATAGTAAACTATATGTTAAATCATAAAATTCGTGACTACCAGTTTATCGGCTCCATGCGATTTGTACTGTGGTTATTTTTTGCGCCCATGGCATTGACGATACAGTCCGTAATTTTATTTATTGCAACAAAATCTTTAGTTGTCACTTGTACCTATTTTTTAATTACAGCGCTGTTGGGTATTCTGACTGTTAAGAAGCAGGTTGTTAGCCCGGGATTCAAATAGCAAGACTATCTTGATGATAAGGTAGTTTTAGTAATATTCAGCAATTGCCTTTTTATTTTAAGGCATTATCGGGGTATAAATCACCTGATGCCTTTCCTGTTTCTTGCTGATAAAAATATTATAGTGAGTCCGGGTACGTTTTGTCTATAATTTTTTGCATATATTCCTGTGCCATCTGAACTTGTGTATGAACATAATCCAGGTTAGCCGGTTTATGATTTTCGTCCAATACTGAATGGCACAATTCATACGTAAAATAGCCTTCGTATCCGATTTCCTTCATCAGATTCATATAATGTTCATAATCAGGCATTTCAGGACTAAACATTGACCCCATCAACTCATTCCTGCCCTTCCATTGCTGTATATTTCCTCCGGAATCGCGGTAATATTCGCCGCCAAAGTGTGAGTGTACCTGCTTTTCTCCGACGGTATTCACTGCTTCGTCCACCCAATCCCTATCATGCCGGGTCATTATGGGTGCATCAAGACATACTTTTAACCAGGGGGAGTCCACCTCTATTACCATATCGTAGGTATCACGCCAATCCCGAAGCAAAGGTTTATGATTTTGCAACGCCATAATGACCCCGAATTCCTCCCCGAAAGCGGCGGCTTCTTTCAATCCTTCTTTGACTAAATTCCATCTGTCGAGCCGGGTGGCAAATGGATATTGTCTTTCGTAAGAATAATAATTTCCACGCGTAAATTCGTAGGTGCCGGTTCCATTGTGTATAGGCACTCCCGGCCAGGCGGCAAATAACCGTACCATTTTTGAACCCAGGTCTTTGGCCAGCCGGGCAGTCTCACGAACCATTAACAACTGGCATTCCCGGAGTTCGGGTATCGGACTGGAAAAATCATTATTGGCAGCAACACAAGGAATCTCCAAGCCGGCTTTTTCAATTATATTTCGCATTTCATCCCTATTACGTTGGTCAAGGTCCATCGGGTTACCTAAGGGCCGCTTATTGTCAAGTTCAATACCATCGTAACCGAATTCTTTGGCTTTCCCAACCATTTCTTCCCATGTCAAAGCCGGTCCGTCATACCAAATGCCGAGATAACTGATGCTGTATAATCCAATTTTTACCTTTTTATCCCCATCTCCCTTTTTCTTATAAGGCCGGGTTGATAACGGAGCAGACAGTGCATAATTGGACAAGCCTGCTAAAAGAGCTGTGCTGGCAAGTAATCCAGAGTTTTCAATAAATTTTCGACGTTCCATAGTTCTGCTTTTTATTTAAAATTAGTGAATAAGAATTCAGAAGTCAAGTCTTTTAATCACTATCAAAACTTTCCATTTTTTAGACTGTATGGCATTGATGTTAAACTTTAAAAGTTGCAGGAAGACGGGGTCTTGTACTAACAAAATCCTGGTCAAGATCAGGTGCAGTGCGGCTTTATTTAAAATTAACTGATTCTATTGTGTGTAGCCGAAGGATAATAGCAAATGTATTGTCTTATCCCGATCTTTTGGCGTCAATTTAAACGATCAAATGTGTATTCCTATTTGATTTTTTGTACGTAACTTGCACGCGTTTATTTGAATTTCTTATGGTTTAACGATATTCGAAATGTTCTGTAAAAGACAATAAACAACTTTTTAGATACATTTTTATCCAAATCAAGCCAAAAAATCAAAGACTGTTAAGCATAAATAATGAACGGATTTTGATTGTTTACATACCAACTCCCTGAATTATGAAGAATCCCAATTTTAAAAAGATGGTTTATTATGCAGCCATAGGGTTGATGATCCCTACTTTCATCGTCGTAATATTTTACAAGGATAAGTATCCCACACTGGCGCTTACGCTTGTTGTGGCAGGTATCGCATTGCTGGCGTTGATTACATTTGGATTTAAGGATTAACGAAAGGGAAGTTAAGGAATAGAAGGAAAGAAGCGAAAAAGTTAATGTTAAAAAATAAAAATATGTCCAGCGTAGCCTATTTCTCAATGGAGTACGCGATTGCTAACAATCTGAAGACGTATGCAGGTGGCCTGGGTATTCTTGCCGGCGACTATCTGAAGGGCGCCAAAGACCATGATTTCCCGATTGTCGGCATAGGCATTAAGTGGAAGCAGGGATATACAGATCAGTTGGTGGACGACCGGGGTATCCCCTATGACACCTATCATAACTATTCGTATGACTTCTTAACAGATACCAACGTGGAAGTTTCGGTTACAATCCGAAATGTGGAAGTAAAATGCAAAGTATGGAAACTCGACACATTTGGTACGGTGCCTCTGTACCTGCTGGATACGGATATTCCTGAAAATGATGATCCATGGATTACAGGACAGCTATACGGCTGGTTCGGGGAGGAACGTATTGCCCAGGAAATGGTACTGGGTATCGCAGGCGTCCGGGCGCTGCGAAAACTGGGCATTGAAGTGGATGTTTACCATTTTAACGAAGGGCATGCCTTGTTTGCCGGCTTTGAACTGATGCACGAAAAAATGTTGTCAGGCGCTTCATTCGAAGAGGCCTGGAAAGAAAGCAAGGAGGAAATTGTATTTACCACACATACGCCGGTGGTACAGGGAAACGAAACCCACCCTATTGACAGGATCATGTACATGGGCGCCAACCTTGATCTTACCAGAGAACAACTCCGTCTGCTGGGAGGAGCGCCTTTCAATATGACGGTTGGGGGACTTAGATTAGCACGAAAATCCAATGCAGTGGCGCAACTTCATGGCAAAACGGCCAATAAAAT
>QIDJ01000191.1 GCA_003228395.1 Flammeovirgaceae bacterium | reverse complement strand
TTTTACCCTGTGAAACAGTTTTTTTATACCCAGCGTCTCCAGCACACCCGGTACAAAGTCCAGCTTCCCTTTAGAAACGCCACCACTGAGGATCAAAACAGGATAATCATTCATAATGGACTGCAGATGCTTTAAAAGCGCTTCTTTACTATCCGGAAGATGAAAGGATTCCGAGACAATGCACAGCCCGGTCAGTTCACTCTGGATAGAATACACATTGGATTTTCGGATCTGATGTGCTTCCGGAATATCATTTACTTCTACCAGTTCGTCTCCTGTTGAAATAATCGCGACCCTGGGAAAAGCATATACCTCAACGTTCCATGTACCTGCCGATGCCATCACCCCAATTTCAGGAGCCGCTATCATGGTGCCCGCCGGTATCAGCAGGTCTCCTGCTTTCCGGTCCTCCCCTTTGCGGTGCACATTCTGAAAGGAAATCACCTGACTGCTTTGTACGGAAGCCACCCGTTTTCCGTTTTCTTTTATGATTTCAACGTCCTCGTATCGTATTACCGCATCGGTATTTTCAGGCAGAATGGCCCCGGTCATAATCTCAATGGCGTTACGATCATCCTGTAGCGCCGTGCGGACGCTTCCTGCCGGTTGGAGATGCTCGATTTCGAAATTTCTGATTCCTTTAATCCATGAAGATGTTTTTATGGCAATGCCGTCCATGGTAACCCTGTCAAATGGCGGAAAATCACGGTCGGCAAGGATATTTTCAGCCAGCGATTTGCCACTTGATTGAAGCAGTGGCACCTTCTTTTTATGGAATTTTACCGCATTTTCTGCGATTATTCGTGTGGCTTCGGTTGTTGAAATCATTTACATCCAATTTTATTGTAATTTTAACCCTGAAAAAAGTCAATTCCAATCTCCGGTAAATATGTCTGACAAATTAACCCATGTGGATCAGGAAGGAAATCCACAAATGGTGGATGTTTCTGAAAAAACTATATCGCAGAGAAAAGCAATTGCCAGATGCCGTATATGGCTTGGATCCCGCGTATTGGCTCAGTTAAAGGACGGTGAAATAACCACCAAAAAAGGCCCGGTATTTCATACGGCTATCATCGCCGGTACGATGGGGGCAAAAAAGACCCCGGAGCTTATCCCGTTTTGCCATCCGGTCGGACTTGACAACTGTAAAGTAGCTATTAATGTGGAGGGCGAGGACGCCATCGTGGAATGTACCGCAACGGTAGAAGCCAAAACCGGAGTGGAAATGGAAGCGCTGACAGGAGCCTCTGTAGCAGCGCTCACTATTTACGACATGTGTAAAGCTTTATCACATGAAATAGTGATTAAAGAGTTGAGGCTGATTGAAAAAACGGGTGGAAAAAGTGATTTTAACTACAACGAGCATGCATAAAGTGCATAAGAAACATACCACATTGATGAAACCGAATGTTGGCCGGTTTGCTGCAAAAGAAGTGGCCATACTCGGAACACCCTGCGATAACATAAGGAAAATTGCATTTGATATCATTGAGTCGCTGGGAAGTACTTATAATATTGCGTATGTGGATGCAGACCATAAAGGCGCTGACGAAGCGGAAAAAGACGGATTCGACCTTAAATCAGCAATTTCCCATGGGGGAAGCCTGCATTACACCGATAAAATTCATTTCAACCGGATCGACTGGAACGGGGCAATGAATCCGTTGCAACAGAAAAAATATTTTATTGACCAGGACCTCGTGATCATAAATGGAAACCATTTCGAAAGCGAGCTGCAGATAGCCGTAATTGACGACCGGAAACCGTTGGAAAAGAAACTTCAAAAGCTCACCCGGGTTGGCCTGTTTATTCTTACAGGCACAGAAACCGATATACCTGAATACTTAAAATCACATATTCCTGATTGGAGCGAAATTCCTGTTTATCATATTGATGAACAGTCGAAAATAAACGACTGGGTGCAAAATCTGTTGCTTAAAAGAAAAACCGGACTAAGCGGCCTGGTTTTGGCAGGCGGGAAAAGTACGCGTATGAACAGCGATAAGACCTTGTTTGACTATCACGGTAAACCCCAACGGGAATTTGTATGGGAATTGTTGTCGGCACAATGCGAAAAGGTGTTTTTATCTTGCCGGGAAGACCAAGTGAGTGAAATTGATCCCTCATCTAATCCCTTACCCGATACATTCACAGGACTGGGGCCTTTCGGAGGCATTCTTTCTGCATTCAGAACCAATCCGAATACCGCATGGTTTACGGTAGCCAGTGATTTGCCGCTTTTAGATGAAGAAATGCTTCATTTTCTGGCTGAAAACAGGGACTCTTCAAAAATGGCAACGGCCTATTGGGACCCCAAACATGAATTTCCGGAACCGCTGATCACCATCTGGGAGCCACGCGCCTATCATCAATTACTATATTTTCTGGCCTTGGGTTATTCCTGCCCTCGAAAAGCGCTGATCAATAGTGACGTCAGGTTACTTGAAGCACCTGACACCCAAAAGCTGATGAATGTGAACTATCCGGAAGAGTATGACGCCATACGAAAAGTGATTGATAAAACCAGAAAGGAAAACGTATCATCTCATTGATTGCGGATTGCATGATTGGCTGGAATCATATGCAGTACGAAAAATGACATGTTCGCTTACCATCCATAATCGTATAAACCACCCGGGCTTTTCTGAAATAAACCTGAAAATGTTATATAATCCGACCTGAATATCTGCATATATTTGCAAAAGAAAAAATACAAAAATGTGAAATTGCATGGCAGATAGAAACTACGTACAGGTAACCAAGGAATTTACACTTGATATGGCGCATGCCCTGGACGATTATGAAGGAAAATGCCGGTTTATTCATGGCCATACGTTCCATCTTGAAGTTACGGTGACCGGAGAAGTAATTAATGCGCCCGGAAATCCAAAAAACGGGATGGTTGTTGACTTTTCGGAGCTAAAACGGATTGTGAAAAATGCCATTATTGAGGTATTTGATCACTCGTTGGTGCTAAATGAAAAGTCCCGTTATGCGGCCATCGTGGACCTGATTTGCGGCGAACGAATTATCCTGGTACCCTATCAACCGACATCCGAAAACCTGCTCATTGACTTTAAAAACAGGCTGCTTTCTCTACTCCCATCCGATATTGAACTGTATAAGATACGATTGCGTGAAACACCTACCAATGTTACAGAATGGAGCGCCGGAGATGATCAGAAACCTGCTCAATTAAGATCAATAAAACAGCATAAAAATCCGCAGATCCGATAATTTCATGCCGCCAGGGCATTCGTAAAACTGCATTGTTAAATTTAAACAACAAAGAGCCTTGTTGCTATGTTTTAAGCTGATAGTCAGGATTTGAATTTAAATGATTTCTTCTAATAAAAGTAACGGCACTATGAATACATTGACCTATCGCATATTGCTCAACGAAGAACCTGAAGGCGGATTTACTGTTTCCGTCCCTTCTTTACCAGGGTGCACTACGTTTGGGGATAACCTCAATCACGCTATGGAGATGGCCAGGGAAGCCATCGAAGGGTATATCGAACTACTCAAGGAACAAGGCAAACCCATACCCGATGATAGTAAAACGCTGGAATATTCTCTGACGCTGGCTTCCTGATCATGAGTAATATCCCTTCGCTTACTCCGAGGGAGTTGTGCAGAATCATGGAACAAAAAGGCTTTGAACGCAAACGTATTAAAGACAGCCACCAGTATTACCAGCATCCGGATTCAGGAAAAATCACAGTCGTTCCCATGCACAAAAAAGACCTGCCTAAAGGCCGGTAGGCACGGCGTTGGATGGGAATTATAGTTAGCTGATAATCGGTACTTTAACATATTTTGTCATTAGTAGAAAGGGCTGGGAATTCACCCACAACAAGGTCAACTCCCATCGCGTTTTATTCCGTAAGGATGAAAATTTGATGTTATGAAATGATTTTTTGCCAAGGGTATTTCAGTTGTAAATACCAGTAATTTTCAAATAAGACGAGTAGTAGGTTAAAAATTTTTATCTTTATGGTGCGTATAAAAACTAAAATATTATATCAATATGAAAAACATTTTAAAGTATATTTTGTCAGGAATTATTTCATTCCTGATGGTTAGTGGTTGCAGCAGCATAAAAGTAATTTCAGATAAGGACCCAACGGTAGATTTTTCCCAATTTAAAACTTTTGAGTACTATGGATGGGCCGATGAAAGTGATAAGATATTGAATCGATTTGATAAAGAACGTATTGAAAGCGCTTTTGGAGATGAATTCAGGAAAAGGGGCATGACCTATGTTGAATCCGGGGGTGATGTGATTGTCACGTTATTTATTGTAACCGAACAAAAAACAAAGACGACAGCAACCACCACAGGCATGGGAGGTATGTACGGAGGGTACGGCGGATACGGCGGATATTATGGCTACGGACCCGGCTATGGATGGGGTGGTGGAATGACCACTACCACTTACAACGATTACGATTATGTTGTGGGAACCCTGGTTGTTGATATGTACGACGCAAAAGCAAAGCACTTGATAT
>QIDJ01000362.1 GCA_003228395.1 Flammeovirgaceae bacterium | reverse complement strand
TTTATGCCTGTACAGGGGTTATTTTTGGGAATTATTTTTTGTATGAAAAACATTATTCTGATTTTGATGCTTCTGTTACTCATCGCCTGTTCGGATAAAAATGAGCGGTTACGGGAATTGATTGAACATGGAAATAAAGCATTGTCAGAAGAGGACTTCCATACTGCGATCGAATTTTATACCCGTGCTATTGAAATACGGGAAAATTATGCTTCGGCATTAAATAACCGGGGTATTGCCTGGCACCGGCTGGGAAACTATGAATATGCCTGGAATGATTATTCACAAGCCATTGAGGCTGAACCGGATTACTATGATGCCTGGCTTAACCGGGTTTTGCTGGCCATTGACTATAATCAATATTACAAGGCAAAAGAAGACCTTATTCAGATGCAGGAACAGTACCCTGATTCGGCAGAAGTAATATTCAGCCTTGGTATTGTGTATGCACACTTGTATGAATATGACCGTGCCATGAAATCATTTAATGATGCAGCCGGGCTTGACTCGCAAAATGAAGAAATCTATATTAACAGAGGAACGCTTTATTACTATAGAAAGGAATACCGGAGAGCGCTTGAAGATTTGGACAAGGCCATTGCCATCAGTTCTGCTATACCGGATGCGTACAATACAAAGGCTATGATATATACGGCACTGTGTGAGTATGACCGCGCACTTGAGCAGATCAACCTGTCATTGTCACTGGATCCGGGGCACGCGTATTTTCTTAACAACAGGGGTTTCATTTATTTAGAAAGGAATGAACTTGACAAAGCCAGGGCAGACATTGATGCCAGTATCGTGCGTGATCCGGACAATGCGTGGGCTTACCGGAATAAGGGAATTTACTATCTGAAAGTAGCTGATCGTCAGGATGCGATCCGAATGCTCACGCAGGCGGCAAACATGGATAAATTTGTTGAGAACGTGTATTTCTATCTGGGTGAAGCGTTCCGGCAGGAGGAAATGCTGGTTCAGGCTTGTACCAATTATAAAAAGTCAGCTAATAATTTAGAAAAAGAGGGACAGGAAGCATTTAAGAAGTATTGCTCAGATTGAAGAATCGGTTACTTAATAAATTTTCGGGGAGGGACTACAAAAACACTAAATCCAACAAAAAATGCCGCTTTCCGGTTAGTGTCGATGACTGTGGATCTCCTTCTGTCTGGTGTGTCCGAGAGTGAAAAATAGAGGTTTGTATTCAGGCCGGTTTCAACACTGGCCCATACAAAATCATAAATCTCTCTTTCGTAAGTGAGTTTGTATTTTAATTCCGTGTTGTTTAAATAGCCCGCTTCGCTATTTGCAAAGGTGATGTTGTATGATGTTCCCTGTACTTCGGAAGAAAGGAATATGAAATTTTTACGATTCAGTGAAGAATATCTGAATTTGACATTCAGCGGGAGAAGGGATTCAACTCCAAAATGTTTTGTAAATGTCTGGTTATAGGAAAGTAATGGAAAAACTGACCTTCTTCCAAAATTCTCACTGTAACCTATTCCTACCGCATAGGAAAGGTAGGGGGTTCTTTTAAATCCCAGTAAAGGGGCGATTGATAATTTCAAATAATCTGCATCAGGACTGTTAGCTCTGTTATAGTCGCCATTGAGCGAGGCACTGACGCGCATTAAAAAATATGTATTGCCCCGAAAGGGTTTGACCATATAAAGGGTGGTACCCAACTGCTTCAGGTTTTTATCTTCAAGATTGTTGAAAAATTCCACCGACTCTGTTGCCTGATCCTCAAAAAAGATGTCTTCCACCTTATACTTGAAACCTATGGCTAACTTAAAGTTTTCTTTATTTATAAGCGGTGCTTTCAGCTTAATTTCTCTCCTTCGTAGTGTTCTGATCTTCCCCTGACCATTACCTGAAGGATCATTGATATTACTGGAATTAATGGAGTGGTTGGTCACCAGTTCTTCCCTGATGAGGATTCCTTTCGGACGGGTTAGTCCTTCAATTGACGGCACACAATATGCCGCAGTATCAGCTTCACTTTTAACCGTATGCTGAGCAAAACCCGCTGATACAGAAAAGCTTGTACAAATTACACAAAAAGCTAAAAATGACTTCATCTGAATGCATGACCAATATCAAACTTAAGGAAATAAATTTGTAAAGTCAAACACACATTTTTAGACCAAAAAAAAGCGTGTTAAGGTATAACATAGGTTGATCAGGCAGCATTAAATGTAGGTGACATTTTGACAACAATTTCTGTTTGTCCTTAGTTCCATGGTTTCGGGGTTTTTCTTATTAAAAATAGGTATTAATACGTCCCAAACACTATTCATAAATTCTAAACTTACCATAAAGTGTGCACCAGATACAATATCCCGTAATCAACCCACTATTCCCTGAAATCCTGCTGATTGTATTTTATTCTTTTTATTTTTCCGCACGAGGAATATGGATCGGATAATCAAAGGCTTAAAAGTGAGGTTGACGGCATCGTTGCCCGGAGCAGCCGTACAGCAGAAGATGGCTCCTGTGCTAAAGAATATCAGTCAATCCAATTTTACGTATTTTCCGGAAACACGTCCCGGGGGTGTTCTGGTTTTGTTATATCCTTATAATGATGAACTACATCTGCCCTTGATGTTGAGAACGGAGTACAGCGGTACGCATAGCGGTCAGGTTAGTTTTCCGGGAGGTAAAAAAGAGGACAACGATCCGGATCTTATTTATACGGCGCTTCGCGAAACATCCGAGGAAATGGGCATCCCTGAGAAAGAAGTCCGCGTACTTGGGGTTTTGTCGGAGTTATTTATTGCCGCCAGCAATTTCAAAGTATTGCCGGTTGTAGGCTATATGAGCCACCGGCCTGATTTCAGGATTGATGAACGCGAAGTTGCTGAAATTATCGAAGTTCCTGTATCATTATTGCTGGATCCGCAGGTTGTTAAAACAAAATCATTTAAAGTAAGTGCCGGTTTCACTATTCAAGCTCCTTATTATGCTGTTAAGGAACATACGGTATGGGGTGCAACTGCCATGATGTTAAGCGAATTTTTGAGCATATATAAAGATTTGTAAATTGCCTGCTCAAGAGTTCTGATTATTAATATTCTTCAATGGAAAATTCCAGTACAGCTTTGATCACAAATGATGCGGCAGTTTTCGGTCTGCTGATGATAATTCTAATGCTGATTTTTTATACTTCCTCACTAAAAACCCCATTTTGGAAAAAGTTCTATACATTCATTCCGGCCATTTTGTTGTGCTATTTTATACCATCCGTATTCAATTCAATGGGGGTGATATCCGGCGAAAAGTCAAATTTGTACTTCGTTGCATCCAGGTACCTGCTGCCAGCAAGTCTGGTACTGCTCACAATCAGCGTTGATCTGAATGAGATATTAAAATTAGGCAAAAAAGCTATAATCATGTTTCTGACCGGTACGGTAGGTATAATTTTTGGAGGCCCGATTGCCATCCTGCTTACTTCAATTGTAGCCCCGGAAGTAGTGGGCGGGGCGGGTCCGGAAGAAGTATGGCGGGGCATGTCAACGGTTGCCGGAAGCTGGATTGGTGGAGGCGCCAACCAGGCGGCCATGCTGGAAGTATTTGAACCCAGCGGCGATTTATTTTCGACGATGATTGCCGTAGATGTGATCATAGCCAATATCTGGATGGCGTTTCTGCTGTATGGCGCCAGCAGATCTGAAAGCATTGATAAATTTCTGAAAGCGGACGCCTCAGCGATCGAACACGTAAAAACCAGGGTGGAAGAATACCGGAAAAGTATTGCTAAAATCCCCACCTTGTCCGATACAATGGTTGTACTTGGTGTGGGTTTTGGTGCAACCGGCATTGCCCACCTTATGGCCGACAATATTGCACCTTTCATCGAGGGTAATGCGCCTTACCTTGCCCGGTTCAGTTTAACAAAATCATTTTTCTGGCTTGTTGTAATTGCGACTGCAATTGGTCTTGGGCTGTCATTTACACGGTTCAAAAAACTTGAAGGTGTTGGCGCCAGCAGGCTGGGGAGCGTATTGATATATGTGTTGGTGGCAACCATCGGAACACACATGAATATCATGGCCATCTTTGATAACCCGGGCTTATTCGTAGTAGGCGCCCTATGGATGCTTGTTCATGTTATCCTGCTGCTTACCGTAGCAAAGCTCATCAAGGCACCGTTTTTCTTTGTTGCAGTTGGGAGTCAGGCCAACGTTGGGGGAGCTGCCTCTGCTCCTGTTGTGGCATCGGCATTTCATCCATCGCTGGCGCCCGTTGGCGTCCTGTTGGCCGTATTGGGATACGTACTCGGTACCTATGGCGCTTATGTTTGCGGACTTATGATGCAGGCTGTATCGCCCTGAGGTACCATTTTTTTGTTGACAGAATCAATTGGACGCACCCTGAATTCCTCCAGGACCGGGTTTTTGAACGAAATTTTCAAGTTTTCCTATTTCCTGATCGATTGTCCATAAACCGAGGCCTTCCTCTCCGATAATTTCAAATAACTCAAGTGCTCTGCGTGCCAGCGTTTCTTCTTCACGCTGTTCAAGCACAAACCACT
>QIDJ01000281.1 GCA_003228395.1 Flammeovirgaceae bacterium | reverse complement strand
GGGAGAGGTACCTGACCAGATAGCGCCCAGTGAATTCACTGCCAGAAAACCGATAACCGCTTCCGGAATGTTTGGCAGCCATCCGGCTACGCGGTCGCCTTTACTGATACCGTGTAGTTTTAGGTAACTGCGTAATGCAGCTACTTTTTTCTCCAGTTCCTCCCACGATAGTTGTGAAATACCCGAGGTTTCTGTTTTATAAATGATTGCCGGATGCTCGGAAGTTGCATTACGGAAGATGTGTTGTGCGTAATTGAGTTTTGCCCCCCCGAACCATTTTGTATAGGGCATATTACCGGTAGCCGGAACTTCAAAACGGTTATCTGAAATAACCTCGAAATATTCCCAGACAGCAAGCCAAAAGGCGCCGATATCTGTGGTTGACCATTCCCATAGCCTCCGGTAGTTTTTAAAAAATAAACCTTTTGTTTCAGACAACCAAAAGATAAACCGGGTTAAATTACTTTCCAAAACAAATTTTTTATCCGGTTTCCACAGCAGGCGAGGTGCATCCATTTGCTTATACGGTTAAAATATTACGATCAATAAATATAATGGTTCTACGGTGAATTTAAAGGATATTGAATACGAAGTATAAAATCCGGAATCCGACGCCCGAAGCTCGAAATACAAAATACCAAATACGAAACTTGAAATCCGAAACCCAAAACCCAATGTCACTTTGCCTGCAATAGTGCAACCATGGAGGGCATGTACCTGCTATTGGGCAACGAAGGAGGGAAGAATCCGGCGAATTTTACTTCAGTTTAGCCGTAAACCTGACTTTTAAGAGGGATAAATTCGAGTATTTACAGATATTTACAGATATTTACGGATATATATGGATATTTACGGATATTAAACCCGAAGACCAGAAAAAGATGTTTATTGTTTTTTCTGCATCTGTTAATTGCCGGAAAGCTCTTTTTTAAGATGCTCCACAAGTTTTTCGCAGAGTTTATTGATTTCGCCCGACATATAGGTATCGCCGGTAGCATTCAGCAGGCTCTGGCCAAGTCCGCCGATGCAGTCGATATGAAACCGTTTCATTTCATCGACGGGCATTTCTTTAGTCCACAAATCTATACTCATCGTACTCTTTTTTACGTTGTCCCAAAGTGAAATAGCGATGGCATTTGTGGTTTCAGTTTCATTTTTATCAGAAGCATTCCAGCGGATCTTTTCAGGAATATTTTTATCGTCTAGTTCTATCGTAAAATTAATGTCAGAGGTTTTCATATTTTATTACTTGTGGCTTTTCAGTATTTGCTGTGCGAGTAGTTTATCTTTTTGCAATTGTATTTTCAGGTCTTCCAGACTGTCAAATTTTTCTTCACATCGAATGAGCTTTAAAAATGAAATAGTCAGGTTTTTCCCATAAAGGATTTTATCAAAATTAAAAATATGTACTTCTAAAGAATGTCTCCGGCCATCTACGGTTGGCCGGTATCCCATATTCATCATTCCGGAGAAAAGTTGGTTTTCGCCGGGTAAACTCACATGAACGGCATAAGATCCGTCACGTGGAATGAGCTTATGCGGTGAATTGACGCGGATGTTGGCAGTAGGAAAACCTATTTTCCTGCCGAGCTCATCGCCCTTAATTACGTTGCCGGTGATGCTGTATGGCCTGCCAAGATATTCATTTCCAATGTGAATATTACCCTCGTTCAGTGCCTGACGGATACGCGTAGAGCTGATGGTGATATCGTCTATTTCCTGTTTTGGTATTTCTTCCACTTCAAATCCATATAATTTCCCACTAGTTACAAGGTCTTCAAAATTGCCCGATCTGTTTTTACCAAACCGGTGGTCATGCCCGATTACCAGCTTTTTGGTGCCGATTTTTTCAACAAGTATGTTGCGGATATATTCTTCGGAGGATAAATCAGCAAATTCTTCCGTAAAACGAATTCGCACAAGATGATCAATTCCATATTTTTCAAGAAGCGCTGTCTTTTCTTCCATGGTGGTAAGCAGCTTCAGGTCATAATCCGGGTTCAGCACCAGGCGCGGATGAGGCCAGAATGTTAGCAGTACTGTTTTACCACTGATGCGTTGGGCCACCGACGCTAAACGCTTTACTATTTTCCGGTGTCCCAGATGCACACCATCAAACGTACCGATAGTTACAACTGCATTGCGGAGGGGAGTAAAATCTTCAAGTCCGTGGTAAATCTTCATTTTTCTGAACCTGGTCGATGGTTAATGCATCTTCAATGTTATAATCTCCAATTTTAGTCCTGCGAAGATTGGCAAGATATGCTCCTGCTCCAAGTTTTTCGCCAAAATCCCTTACGAGGCTCCGTATATACGTACCTTTCGAACATACAACCCTGAATGCAATCTCTGGTAGTAACATAAATGTAAGCTCAAATTCAGTCACCTTTACGTGGCGTTTTTTCATCGTTATCTTCTTCCCCTGCCTTGCTTTTTTATACGCTCTTTTCCCTTCTATTTTTATGGCGGAATATACAGGAGGTCTTTGTTCGATTTCACCTAAGAAATCACATGTGGCATCCCTGCAATGCTGTTCGGTAATATGATGCCAGTCCTGTTCGCTGTCAAATTCAGTTTCAAGGTCAACAGAGGGAGTGGTTTTTCCCAGTATCATAGTGCCGGTATATTCTTTTTCAAGGTCCATGAAATGTTCGGTCTGCTTGGTTTTTTTACCTGTACAAACAATCAGCAGTCCGGTAGCGAGTGGATCAAGTGTTCCGGCGTGCCCCACTTTTTTTACCTTTAAGATATTGCGAATTTTTTTCACCACATCGAATGATGTCCAGTTCAGAGGTTTGTCAATCAACAGGACTCTGCCTTCAGCCGGTTCAGGGGAGTACGTATTCATTACCAGTAAGCAATTAAAACCACGGCAGCTACAGCGAAACAATAAATTGCAAAGTAAAAGAGATTTCCCCTTCTGACAATCCGGATCATCCAGCTACAGGCAAGCAGTCCGGCCAGAAATGCCGCGACAAAGCCTGTAAACAGGGCTCCCGTACCGATTCCTGAGACAAGTCCGGGATTTTTTAAAAGTTCGATCGTCTTTAACAACATAGCCCCGGCAATGGGCGCCAATACCATCAGAAATGAAAATCGAGTCGCCTTTGATTTCTCAACTCCAAGCAGTAAAGATGTCGAAATGGTTGCACCTGATCTGGAAATGCCGGGTAGGATGGCAATGGCCTGTGCGATGCCGATCAAAAATGCTTTCGGAAAGGTGACGGAACCTTCGGGGTTTTTTACAAAATGGGTTGCCGTTAGTAACAGGCCGGTGATTATCAGCATAAAGGCAACAAACACCACGTTTCCTCCAAAATATCCTTCGATCTGATCTTCAAAAAGCAGCCCTGCGATCCCCACCGGTACCAAAGACAGCGCTAACCGTGCGACATAATTCGTTTCCTCATTCCACCGGAATTTGGAAAGACCTGCCAGGAGCTTCATAATCTCTTTTCTGAAAACCACTATGGTACTCAACGCCGTTGCCCCATGAACAATAATGGCGAAAAGGAGATTATCTTTTGTTTTTACCCCTAAAAAGAAACTGCCAAGCTCCAGATGGCCGCTGCTGCTTATTGGAAGAAATTCGGTAAGTCCCTGTACAAGTCCAAGGATCAATGCCTCAACAACCGTCATTAATCCTTATTCTGTTTTTGCGAGTGAAGGATGGCCCAAAATTGTATTCCAAAGCCTACCATAACGATGATCGGACCCAGTGTTATTCCCAGGAAGCCAAAACCATAGTCTTCTTTGTCGAGGGTCATTATGAAAAAGCCGGCAATCAAAACGGCTAAGCCGACGAGCATCAGTTTATAGTTTTTACCTGAAAAGGCCAGTTTAGATTTTTTATTTGGTTTGTTCATGTTTTCAGTACAGGTCGTCTAGTGACATTTTTAGATATTTTGAAATGGCTCTGTATGTACTGATCACGGCCAGTAGCATACCTGCAATCAAAATTATTGTAAAAAGTATAAATATCCGTTCTTTATCTTCCAGGATATACAGGTCTTCAATGTTTTTATATGCATAACGTGTTAGTGCATAGAGCGTGGAAACTGTAATGAAGCCGGCAATAAATCCGTAAAACAAAGCTCTGGCAAGAAAAGGTTTTTTAATAAACGTGCCAGTAGCTCCAACCAATTGCATGCTTCGAATCAGGAATCGCTGCGAAAACAATGCCAGTTTGATGGTATTGTTAATCAGCAGGATAACGATTAAAACAAGTATTATCGAAAAAGCCACAAGTACAATGCTGATTTTGGCGATATTTCTGTTTATGGAGTCAACCAGGCTTTCAATATAAACGGTTTCATACACGCCGCCCATAGATTCAATAGAAGCAGTTATGTTCTTCATGCTGTCCAATTGGTGATATCCGGGTTGTATTTTTACCCGGAATAAATCACGTAGGGGATTATCCCCGAGAAATTTGCTGAAATCTTCGCCGGTAGCTTTAATAAATTCTTCTGCAGCCTGTTCTTTTGAAACAAAAACAATCCAGGGCTCACCCTGTTCAATCAGGATGTATTCATTCG
>QIDJ01000032.1 GCA_003228395.1 Flammeovirgaceae bacterium | reverse complement strand
ATTGCTGGTAGCCATCCCTAATGAATACACTGAGATCGAAGTGCTTGTAACTCTCTCAATGGTACTTGGCGGAGCCAGCCTGGCCGAATACTTGCATGTTTCAGGCCCACTGGCGATGGTAACAATGGGATTGTTTGTTGGTAACAAGGGCCGGTCAAAAGAACTTGAAGAAGCGGCAGGAGAGTATGTGTACAAATTCTGGCACCTGATGGATGAGGCCATGAATGCCATATTGTTTATTCTGATTGGATTGCAGATTATACGCATCACCTGGAGCATCGACTTTATCGGCGCTGCCGCTATGGCCATTGTTATTGTGCTGGCTTCCCGGTTTATTAGTGTTTCGCTTCCTATATCCGGATTGCGCCTGGTAAAAAAATATCCAAAATATACAATCAGGATTCTTACTTGGAGCGGGCTGCGCGGCGGAATTTCGGTGGCGCTGGCATTGTCGTTGTATGATAAAATTAAAGAAGGGCTCGTTACGCCTCAGGTAATTGACCTGATCGTGGTGATGACGTATTGTGTTGTATTATTTTCCATTGTTGTTCAGGGGCTTACCATCGGAAAACTGTTTGCACTTGCTAATAAGGAAAGCGAATCTCCTCCAACGGAAGAAACATCAGAACCAACAGGCCCTTAATACCAGGTATGACTGATCAACCCTCCGGTTTTTCAGGTACACCTATTATTAAAAAGCTGGGTATAAAGCCCGGCTTTTTCGTAAGGGTTGTAAATGCTCCGGCAGATTACCGGAGTTTACTCGGTCCCTTGCCCACGAATGTTCATGTTTTTTTCGATGCCGAAAGGAATTCAGATAAGCATCATAAATTAAGGCGTATGGATTTTTCAACTTTGAATAGTAAAATAATGTCCATATTTTGGGCGGCCTAACATACAGTCAATAATGACAACAAGAGGTGCGTTTTCAAGTAAAATCGGTTTTGTAGCAGCAGCAGCAGGCTCCGCAGTAGGTTTGGGAAATATCTGGAGATTCCCGTATGAAGCAGGCAGGCATGGAGGCGCCGCATTTCTTCTGGTTTACCTTATCTGTATCGTGCTTATCGGGTATCCTGTAATGTCGGGAGAAATAACCCTGGGAAGAAATACGAGGTCAAATCCCTACAGAGCTTATAATAAACTCGGAAACCGAAACTGGAGCCTGGTTGGAATATGGGGCATAATTTGTGGCATTATGTTTCTCTCGGTCTATAATGTAGTGGCCGGATGGGCATTCGGTTATTTTATTGAAATCACATTCGGAAGTCTTTTGTCAGTAAAAGATTTCGGCGCGCACTTCGTGGCGAGTATTGCCGACGTATCCGACAATATGGTTTACTCCTTTGCATTTATGCTTATCACTGCGGTTATCGTTTCGCGCGGTATCCAGGGGGGTATTGAAAAAGCATCCAAGATTCTGATGCCCCTGTTATTGATGCTTCTTCTGGGGCTGATCATATACAGTCTCACACTGCCGAATGCCATGGAGGGGGTGAAGTACTACCTCGTGCCTGATTTCAGTCTTATAAATATTGAAACCATCTACTCAGCTCTTGGCCAGGCATTCTTCTCCTTATCGCTGGGCATGGGAGCACTGATTACCTATGGTTCATACATCAGTAAAAAGGAAAATATCGCCGTTTCAGCAGGCCTTGTTACAATCACGGATACGCTGGTGGCTTTTCTTGCCGGACTTATGATCTTCCCATTGGTATTTTCAATGGGCCAGTCACCTACGGCAGGCCCGGGGCTTGTTTTTGTGGCGCTCCCTGCTATTTTTCAACAAATGGGGCCCGTAGCTGGCACGATTATCGGAAGCGGTTTCTTCCTGCTGCTCTGCTTTGCGGCGCTCACTTCTACTATTTCGCTGCTGGAAATACCTACTACATTCCTGGTTGATGAAAAAAAATGGCCACGTAAACCCATCGTTTGGATCGGCGCAGTAATTATATTTATTATCGGACTTCCCAGTATGTTATCACAGGGCGCTGTGGAAAGTTTTACTCATTTTCTATATTATGAAGGAAAAAGTAAGGCTGTTTTTGACTTCGTTTTTGACGTATTCAGTGATACCGGATTACCATTAGGCGGTTTGCTGATGGTTATATTTATTGCACGCAAATGGGGTATGAAAAAATTCGATGAGGAACAATCGGAGGGAAACAGCACATATCCGGGATCGTTGATGAAAATCTTTTTAAGTATTACCATCAAATGGGTCGCCCCTGTTTTTCTCGCGATCATTTTTGTGGTAACGGTGCTGCAAAAATTCTTCGGAATCCACATTTTTTAACCAACCGGCGTCTTGCGGTGGGTTATACATGAAAATCTCAATAGAATTGACAGTTTTACCTCATTGGCCTGTTCAAATCCAAGAAAAATGCATACGGATTACTTTAGTTTTTGATTTTTTCCTTTGGATACTTTTTAAACATATAGGTAATCACCCTGGGAATATTTTTTTCTCTCGATTCCGGATTGTCATCAACTGTTCCCGAGGCGACCACCTGCCAGATGAGCTTTTTGCTGCTTTCATCAAAAACATCAACTACGAGGGTTCCTACTGTATAATCGTATTGCGAGTATGAGGTATGTGCGTATCCACCGCCCCACCCCCATCCGGGACCATAGTAATATCCGCCGCCATATCCACCATAATAGCTTGTATATGCGTTAGTGCCTGTTTTCTGGTCAAGCACGATATAAAGCGAAACGGCAAGTTCACCTCCTGATTCCTGGTAAGCATATCCCCTGTCCATCAACTCACTTTTCACTGCATTTATGAGTCTTTGCTTATCCAACTCATTAATCAGACTTGAATTTTCCTTATTCCATGTTAAAAAACTAAAACTTTTGAACGCGTTAAAATCCACCGTATTATCCTTGTCAGATGTTACTTTCAGGTCAGAGCAACCCATCATCAGCATTACTGTTAGCAGGATTGTCAATGTTTGCTTCAAAATTGTCATGTGTTATTATGTTAACATAAAAAATGTAAGTTGCGAAAATACAATATTTCTGTAATACCCGATTTGAAAAATGGTTTTCAGGGAATAATCTTAAAAAAAATAAACGGTTTTACTCAATCCAATCCGCCACAAACAGGTTTGTATTTCGTGTACCTTTATTATTACGGTTCGAAGAAAAAACAATTTTCTTACCATCGTACGAAAACATCGGAAAGGCATCGAATACAGGGTCGCGTGAAATCTGCTCCAGACCGGCGCCATCCAGATTAATCATGAACAGGTTGAACTCAAATCCCCTGGCTCCTTTGTGATTTGACGAAAAAATAATTTTTTCTCCGGAAGGATGAAAAAAGGGAGCCCAGTTAGCTTTACCAAGATCGGTTACCTGCCGAAGATTGGTTCCATCCACATTTACGACATATATTTCCATAGCTGTCGGTTGTACCAAACCGTCAGACAGCAATTCCTTATACGCAGCAATCTCTTCGTCTGTTTTTGGTCTTGACGATCTGAAAACAAGCCTCGTGCCATCCGGAGAAAAGAACGCCCCCCCGTCATAACCCAGTTCATCGGTAATCCGGACTACATTTGAACCATCAATATCCATAATATATAATTCAAGGTCACCCGATCTCGTAGAAGTAAATACAATTTTATCTCCCTGAGGTGAAATGGTGGCTTCCGCATCGTAACCAGGTTCGTTGGTTAGTTGTTGCAGTACATTTCCCTGCAGGTCGGCAATAAAGATGTCATAGGTGTCGTATATTGGCCATACATACTTGCCTCCCGGAACCCTTTCCGGTTCGGGCGGACAGTTATCTCCTCCAAGATGCGTGGAAGCATAGATGATGGTGGTATCGCCAGGCATAAAATACGCACATGTAGTACGCCCAAGGCCAGCGCTCACCATATCCGGTCTTTTATTTCTCAAATTATCATTTTCCGGATCCATATAAAAAATCTGGTCGCATGCAACCTCCCATTCCTTAAAATTTGACTGGAAAACCAGGAGTTTGTTATCAAAACTCCAGTATGCCTCGGCGTTGTCTCCTCCAAACGTAAGTTGCTTGATATTATTAAAATGCTTTTCTTCAGCATATATTAACGAATCAGTAGATTCAGATACCTCACTGGTAACTTTTTCAGTATCAGACTTTTTATCACTTTTAATGTTGCATGACACCAGAATCATTAAAAGTATTCCTGCCTTCAAAATTGTCGTCGTTTTCATGGAAATCAATACTATTTAATTAAATCATCAAAAATACCAATTTTTAATTCTTCTATGCAAAATGCTAAAAAATTATATTTATTTTAACAAAATTAATCCCGCAACAGGTATTTTGATATGAAGACGGCCTGCAGACTGATATTTCTCTTAATTCTTTTGATAACCAATGAGTTGGCTTCACAGGAAATTACAGCAATTGGTTCAGACAGACCGGCAGAAACAGATGCTGTGTCCACGCTGCCTAAAGGGTACTGGCAGGTGGAATCAGGTATTGCCTACACGAGATTCGAAAGCGCCGGTAACAACAGCGCTATTTTTTCCATACCGGCTTTTATGATC
>QIDJ01000242.1 GCA_003228395.1 Flammeovirgaceae bacterium | reverse complement strand
GAGTGCATAGAGCCCGTCGATGTTGGTCATGAGGTTGTAGTCAACCCAAAGTCCGCCCATGGTGTAATGCACGGCCGGATAAATCATCATCGGAACGTTATATGGGTCATCTGCGGTGATCTGTTTGTACATATCAAAAAGGTTTCCATATTTTTGTTCAATCACATCACGGCCATCACGCTGTATGGCATCCGAAAAATCGAGAAATACGGCAAGCCCGGTGGCGCCTACACCACGGCCTTCATCACAAACCATTTTAGCATTTCTCGAGGCCACATCCCTGGGTACAAGATTACCGAATGCCGGATACCGCCTCTCCAGAAAATAGTCCCTTTCATCTTCGGGTATGCTCACCGCATCTTTTGCAGTCAATCCATTAATTCCTTTTTTCGGCACCCATACCCGGCCATCATTGCGAAGTGATTCGGACATCAGGGTAAGTTTTGACTGGTGCTCGCCTGATACGGGAATACAGGTAGGGTGGATTTGTGTGAAGCAGGGATTGGCAAACAATGCTCCCCGTTTATGGGCACGCCAGACGGCAGTGGCATTGGAAGCCATCGCATTGGTAGAAAGGTAAAACGCATTTCCATAGCCTCCGGTTGCCAGTATAACAGCATGGGCGCTGTGCGATTCAATCTTGCCGGTAATGAGGTCACGTACCACAACGCCCCGGGCCCGGCCATCCACAAGAACCAGGTCCAGCATTTCGGTGCGGGGAAATACCTGCACCTTGCCGTTGGCAATCTGTCGGCTTAGGGCGCTATAAGCTCCTAATAAAAGCTGCTGACCAGTCTGTCCGCGGGCGTAAAACGTTCTTGACACCTGTGCGCCTCCAAACGACCTGTTATCAAGCAAACCGCCGTATTCCCGTGCAAAAGGTACCCCTTGCGCAACACACTGGTCAATGATGCTGCCACTGACTTCCGCCAGCCGATAGACATTGGCTTCGCGCGATCGATAGTCGCCGCCTTTGATGGTGTCGTAAAATAGCCTGTAATCACTGTCTCCATCATTCTGGTAATTTTTTGACGCATTAATCCCCCCCTGGGCGGCAATGCTATGCGCCCTTCTCGGGCTGTCCTGAAAACAGAATGATTTGATATTATATCCAAGTTCGGCAAGTGACGCTGCAGCGGATGCGCCGGCCAGGCCGGTACCAATAACGATAATATCATATTTTCTTTTATTTGCCGGGTTTACCAGCTTTATATTGAACTTATGCCGTGTCCATTTTTCGGCCAGCGGGCCATCAGGTATTTTAGCATTAAGATTCATAGTCTGATCATTATAAATTTTTCAAATAAATATAAATGGGCTGCAGGGCAAATAATGCAGGCACGATAATGGCAAACAGTAATCCTGCGGCTTTAATAACCGGCGTGTATTTCTGATGCCTGAGCCCTAACGTTTGAAAAGCGCTTTGAAAGCCGTGCGACAGATGAAAGGCAAGCACTGCCATGGATACTGCGTACAACGATACATACCACCCTTGTGAAAATGCTTTTACTACTACCAGGTACAGGTTTTTGATTTCGCCGCCACCTTCATAGGCAATGACCGGTATGGAGCCAAAGTGCATTTCGTACCAAAAGCTTCTCAGATGAATAACCAGGAATATAAGAATAAATGTGCCGAGTATGCCCATGTTGCGGGACGTCCATACGCTGTTTTCTGACGGGCGGCTGACTGCATATCCTACGGGACGTGATTTACGATTATGGATGGTAAGTATCAGGGAATAAATCACATGGATGATTATACTGATATACGTCACGTAGGATAATATTTTAACAACCGGCGTGGTAGTCATGAACTTTGCATACTCATTAAAAGCCTTTCCGCCGTCATCTTTGAGCAGTTGCAAATTGCCAAGCAGGTGCCCGGTTAAAAATAATATCAGAAATAAACCTGTTATTGACATGATCAGTTTTTTTCCAAGGCTGCTGGCTAATGTTTGGCTCAACCAATTCATAATAACATATTTTTTAACAGAGGTGGTCAAATATACGTCGGTAGGTGTAAACAGGCAATTTCAATTGGATGTTATTACATATTGTATGCACGAGGCAGGATTTTTATTCTGATTGAAAGTAATTAAACATTCACTTGTTTCACATTTATTTGCATAGCAGGGAAATAATAAATTTATACACTCTGATTTATATTAATCACATTAAATTTGAAACTGTTTTGATTCATGATTTATCTCTTGCCAAAAGCATAACATAAGTTGAAATGAAATTACAGGTTACACTGATAGTTGTTGTATTGGCACTGATATTTTCATCTGTTGCATCTCCTGAGTTATCAGGCAAGGACAAAAATGACCCTGACGGCGCCTGGGTTATTGAAAATTTCGAAATAAAAAACGTAACTGTTTCGGAGGATGCAGAGGGTATTCTGCTGATTTCCGGGGCGTATTACTACTGGTCCTTGTTTGACGTTAAATCGAAAACTTTCTATGGCGCCGGGGGCGGCACGTTTAAAAAGGGCGGCAACACCGTGGAGTTTACAGTGGAATTTCATACGCTAAAACCTGAGCTGGTTGGCCAGCGGATCATGTTTTTAAAAAAGGGTGGGGCAGATAACTGGCGACTCACCAGTTCGCAGGGAATATATTTTGATCTGAAAAGAATGAAAGAAAAGGGGAAATCATTGCTGAAAGGTGCCTGGAGGATCACTGAAAGGGAACGAAACGATGCCATGACCCCAATGCCCGAGGGGTCACGTAAAACCATCAAAATACTTACGGACACCCGGTTTCAGTGGGCGGCATTTAATTCGGAAACCGGTGAATTTTTCGGAACCGGCGGAGGCACATATACCGCTGAAGAGGGCAAATACATGGAACACATTGAATTTTTCTCCAGTGACCGTTCTCGCGTGGGACTGAACCTCACTTTTGATTATGAGCTAACTGAAGAAGGTAAGTGGAAACACAGCGGCCTAAGCTCCAGGGGTGATAAAATCAATGAAATATGGACGAAGATCAGCGATGCGGACTGAGACAGGAATAGGCGCCAGCATGCCGGATAAAACATGAGTATTGTTCCGTGGTAAAAAATATTTCACGCAGAGACGCCAAGTCGCAAAGACAACAACTCCAAGTCATGGCATAATTCAAATAAATCAAGCAAACAACCGGATGGCCTCTTTAATATCTTCCGGCGTATCGATGCACATCGATTCAATTTCGGTAATGGCAACTTTTATGGCATAACCGTTTTCGATCCAGCGGAGTTGCTCGAGTGACTCCGCTTTTTCAAGCGACGAAACAGAGAGTTTGGTAATCAAATCAAGCACATCCGAACGATAAGCATAAATTCCGACATGTTTATAGCATGCATGTTTATGTATCCATTCACTGCGGGGTGTATCTTTTTGATAGGGGATCGGACTCCGGCTGAAATAGATGCCTTCCATTTTCCGGTTAATTACCACTTTTGCTTCGTTCGGATCGTTCAGTTCTTCTTCCCTGCCGATTTTTTTTACCAGTGTGGCCAGTTCAACAGACGGACTAAGTATAGATATAAGTAGTTCTATCTGTTCCGGCGCAATAAAAGGCTCATCTCCCTGGATATTAACAACAAATTCATAGTACTTATCTTCTTTATGAAGCGCTTCAAAACAGCGGTCTGTTCCGGTTGGATGTGTGGGGCTGGTAATTACGGCGTTTCCGCCGAAAGCCAGTACATGGTCATAAATATCTTTGTGATCAGTG
The DNA here is from genome assembly GCA_003228395.1 of Flammeovirgaceae bacterium. Classification (GTDB taxonomy): domain Bacteria; phylum Bacteroidota; class Bacteroidia; order Cytophagales; family Cyclobacteriaceae; genus SZUA-230. The sequence goes on along the minus strand of QIDJ01000242.1, from coordinate 820 downwards.
GCAACCAACACCCTGGTTAATGCCGGTACTTTCGAGGCTTGCTCATATACCCGTTGGATCATGGATTGGCCTGCAATGTCGGCCAGGGGCTTACCGGGAAACCGTGAAGATTCGTAGCGTGCTGGTATGATACCAAGAATTTTCAAAATTCGGGAATTACGTTTTTACATTATCCTCTTCATTGAAAAGATGGACTTTTAAGGTAGTGCCTTCATCTGCAACCACAATAATTTTTTCATCTTTCTTTATATAATTACCACGCGTGTAGGCATCGTAAAACTCGCCTTCAATCATTACTTTTCCGCTGGGACGGAGTACGGTATAAGAGGTTCCTGTTTTGCCGATCATATCTTTTTTTATAAAGGAAGAAGTATAGCCTTCTTTACTTTCCATTACAGTTTCCAGTGCAATCTTTTTAAACAATTTTGTTTGCGTAAGCCGCACCCCGCCAACAAACAGCAACATGATTCCACCTGCCAATCCCGCCAATGTGGTGGAGATGGCAATAAACAGATCTTTGTCGTCAACAAAAGAGAAGTCGAAAATATCGTTATTCAGCATCACAAGGATAAGTGAACCGATGGTTAATATCAATCCGGAAACGCCAAATATGCCAAATCCCGGGATTACAAAAATTTCGAGGACAAGCAAACCCAAACCAACCATAAAAGCGATAATTTCCCAATTTTCGGCAAGCCCGTTTAAATAGTAAGGTACAAAATAGAGGATAACAGCAACGAGTGACGCCATAATCGGAAAACCTATGCCGGGCGTCTGAAGCTCAAAATAAATACCACCGATAATGACCATAATCAGCAGC
>QIDJ01000289.1 GCA_003228395.1 Flammeovirgaceae bacterium | reverse complement strand
CGATAACTTCACGATGGACATCGGGGACGCTGCCAAAGCTGCATCATTTGTTGAAACAAACAAGGTGGTAGCTATGCACTTCGATACATTTCCTTATATTGAGATTGACAAAGATCATGCGAGGGACGTATTTGAAAAAAATCAGATTGAACTCATTTTGCCGGTAATCGGTGAAACCATTGAACTTTAAATTTTATTTACACGGATATATAAGATGGGAAAAATAATTGCAATTGCAAATCAAAAAGGAGGTGTAGGAAAAACCACAACAGCAATTAATCTTGCAGCATCGCTTGCTGCACTTGACTTTAAGACACTTATCGTGGATGCTGATCCGCAAGCAAATTCTACTTCTGGTGTGGGTATCAGTCCTAAAGAAGTGGAAAGCAGCATTTATGAGTGCATGATAAATGAAGTAAGTGCAGGAAATGCTGTTTTAAAAACAAATATGAATTCCCTGTATCTGATTCCTTCTAATATTGACCTTGTTGGCGCTGAAGTGGAATTGGTCAATATTCCGGAGAGGGAAGAAAAAATGCGCACCGTTTTGCTGCCAATCAAAGACGATTTTGATTTCATCATTATCGATTGCTCTCCTTCACTTGGCCTTATTACGATCAATGCCCTGACCACGGCCGATTCGGTAATCATACCGGTTCAGTGTGAATATTTTGCCCTGGAAGGATTAGGCAAACTGTTGAATACCATCCGGATAATCCAGAACAGGCTCAATATCGATCTTGAAATTGAAGGCATCCTGCTTACTATGTATGATGTGCGCGTGCGGCTTTCGAACCAGGTAGTGGAGGAAGTACGGAAACACTTCAACAACCTGGTTTTTGACACGATTGTTCCAAGAAACATTAAACTGAGCGAGGCGCCGAGTTTTGGCATCCCGGCGCTGATTCATGATGCGGATAGTAAGGGAGCGATCAGTTACCTGAATCTGGCCAATGAAATTGCACATAAAAATGCGCTTATTGAATAATAATGGCAGAAAAGAAAAAAACAAAAAAGCGAAATGTACTCGGAAGAGGACTGGAAGCATTACTGAATGATTCGGGGAAAATGCATTCCGAAAGCCTGAAAGCCGCACCACTTTTAACAGGCAGCATTGGTGAAATAGCAGTTGCAAATATTGAAACGAATCCGCATCAGCCCCGGTCTAATTTTGAAGCGGAATCACTGAAAGAACTTGCGGCCTCGATCAAAGTACATGGTATTATTCAACCTGTTACCGTCAGAAAACTGAGCCCGGGCAAATACCAGCTTATTACAGGCGAACGCCGGCTGCATGCCTCCAGACTTGCTGATAAAAAGATGATTCCAGCCTACATCCGTACGGCCAACGATCAGGAAATGCTTGAAATGGCGCTCATCGAAAATATCCAGCGGGAAAACCTGAACGCCATTGAAATTGCGTTGTCATACCAGCACCTGATCACAGATTGCAACCTTAAACATGAAGAGCTTGGTGACCGCGTGGGCAAAAACCGGACTACGATAAACAACTATCTCCGGCTGCTCAAACTACCTCCTGATATTCAGGTTGCTGTCAGGGACAATCAGATTACGATGGGACATGCGAGGGCTTTGATAAACATCGAAAATATTGAAGTGCAGCTCACCCTGTTTCATAAAATAGTAAAAGATGATCTTTCGGTAAGAAAAGCGGAAGAACTGGTCAGAAATCTCGGAAACACAATCAAATCAGAACCTGCAACCAGCCAACAAAAGAAGGGTCAGGAGACGATGAGTCCTGAAATAGCGAATCTCCAGAAACAACTCTCCTCGCATTTTGGCTCAAAAGTTGTGGTAAAAAGCTCAAAATCAAACAAGGGAGAAATCCGGATACCATTTGTATCTGTTGATGACCTCAACAGGATTCTGGAAATCCTTGAAGTGGATTAATGAAAATTCTGCATTATTTAATCGTTCTGCTGTTGGTGCATGTTGCACAAAATGCATTTGCACAGGAGCCGGATACCGTAACAACTGATAACGACACGTACATGTTCGAAGCCACCGGATCGGATACGGTAAAAATCCAGGATACGGACTTGCTTTCGCCTGCAAGAGCTGCGTTGTATTCCGCTGTGGTACCAGGGCTTGGACAAGCGTATAATAGCAAATACTGGAAAATACCGATCGTTTACGGTGGCCTCTTTATGTTTGGGTATTTGATTTATGATAACAACATACAGTATCAGTATTTCAGAAGAAATCTTATTGCCGAAACGGACGAAAATCCCGAAACCATAAATGTCACAGGAAGGGAAGCTGAAAATCTTCGTGCAAACCGCGACCGGTTTCGCAGATTCCGCGATCTGAATATGATCTTATTCAGCGTCACCTATTTTTTACAGATTGCCGATGCCCATATTGATGCACATCTGCTGTACTTCAAGCTTAATCCTGATTTTACGGTAATGGTTGATCCGGTTATCATGCCCGCAAACAACTTACCAACAGGACTGTCGTTAAAATTAAGATTCTGATGAAAGTTGCACTTGTAGGGTACGGTAAAATGGGGAAAGAAATTGAAAAAGTGGCTGTAAGCCGAGGACATTCCATTGCTGCCCGTAATACTGCAACGAACCAGGATACTAACCTAAACCTGAACAACGCAGATGTAGCCATCGAATTTTCACATCCGGAATCAGCGCTGCAAAACATTACAGCCTGCATTGGTCATAAAATTCCGGTTGTATGCGGTACCACCGGATGGCTGAAGGATTTAGATGCTGCAATAGAATATTGTAAAACCCACAATGGGACATTCTTTTATGCATCTAATTTTTCTTTGGGGGTAAATCTGTTTTTTAAACTCAACCACATGCTGGCCGAAATCATGAACAGGTTTGCTGATTATTCGGTTCATTTAGAAGAAGTGCATCATGTACATAAAAAAGATGCACCCAGTGGTACAGCAATTACACTTGCCGAAGCGATTATAAGTAAAATAAACAGGTTGGATAAATGGCAGCCGGGAAATTCGGCTAATAATATACTGGGTATTCACTCTCAGAGAACCGGTGAAGTACCCGGAAACCACAAAATAGTGTATGAAAATGATACGGATGCCATTTCCATAATCCACGACGCCAAAAACCGGAAAGGATTTGCGCTGGGAGCGGTAATGGCCGCTGAATGGGTCATTGGAAAAAGCGGGTATTTTACAATGGACGACTATTTAAACCTCTGATCACCCAAAATTCGTATTTCATTAAAAAAATATGATCTTTGTGAGCTTTTTTCGTTTAGAGAAATACAGATTAATTAAACTAATACAAAACAGATAATCCGGCTTATGGAAACAGCACATGCTGAAAGAGAGGAAAAGCGCAAAGCCTTTAAATTTTCATTTTTCAATTTAAAAAAGAAAAAACAGCGAAAGCCCAAATCAAAATTAAGAGAATGGGCGGACACCATCGTATTTGCAGTAATTGCTGCAACCATTATCCGTTGGATATTTCTGGAAGCATTCACCATACCCACTCCCTCAATGGAGCGATCGCTCCTGGTTGGCGACTTTCTGTTTGTCAGTAAAATACATTATGGCCCGCGTACACCCAAAACACCTTTGCAAATACCTTTAACTCATCAGAAAATATGGGGAACGGATATTCCCTCCTATCTCGACTGGATCCAACTGCGCCAGTACCGGCTACCGGGATTGTCGCATGTAAAACGCAACGATGTAGTCGTGTTTAACTATCCGCCTGAATTCAAATATCCGGTTGATCTTAAAACCAATTACATCAAACGGTGCATTGGAGTGCCCGGCGATGTGCTTGAAGTCAGGGATGCCCAGGTATATGTAAACGGGGAACCCGGTGAAAATCCTCCGCAAATGCAGTTCAGGTACTTTATATATACCAAAGACATCATAAACGAACGTGTTTTTAAACAGCATGAAATATCGGATCACACCCGTGATATTCGTGGAAACGGGTATTTTGTCTTTACCTCACCTGCATACGCCAGGCAACTTGAGAGCCTTCCCTTTATTGATCAGGTAAAGCTTCTCGAAAGAAATGAAGACGACGTAGAACCCAGGATATTCCCGGATTCACGTGTTTTTCCGTGGAATGCAGACTTTTACGGTCCGGTAAAAATTCCGGGCAAAGGAATGACCATCGAATTAACGCATGAAAACATTGCCATGTATCGCTCGGTAATCACAAGCTATGAAGGACATGAAGATGTAAAGATCGAAGATGACAAACTTTTTATTGACGGTGCGCAGCTTACATCATACACCTTCAGGCAAAATTACTATTTCATGATGGGAGATAACCGCCATAATTCAGAAGATTCCCGCTTCTGGGGGTTTGTGCCTGAAGACCATGTTGTCGGTAAAGCCTTTTTCATCTGGCTTTCACTCGATCCGAATGAAAGTTTCCTTGGAAAAGTCAGGTGGTCCCGGTTTTTTAACATGATCCGGTAATTTGACTTTTGTCATTTCGAGTAATCAGACCACGAAAAGTGGCGTATAAGGTGCAATGACAATGTTTATAAAAGCCGCGTATGCGCGAATGTTAAAAAAA
>QIDJ01000237.1 GCA_003228395.1 Flammeovirgaceae bacterium | reverse complement strand
GGTACTTTGTGCAATAGCCCTTTTCGCCTCCTAAAAAAAAGATTTAGTTCTTTTCTCAAAAAAAATACATTTTATAAGCATTTTGGTTCAATGATGAATATAGTTATTTATATTTGCAGCGAAAACGAATCAATATGAACCAGTACAAATTACATCACCATCATCATACTGCGACTCAGGCGGAGTGGTGATATATGTGTAATTTCTAAAATATATCCGAATCCCGTTTGAGTAAATCAGACGGGATTTTTTTATACTCTCCCAACCGGTTTACTCAAACACAAACACTGAAAAATGAGTAAACTAAAAATTGCAATCCAAAAAGCCGGAAGGCTGCACGACGGATCAATCCAACTGCTAAAGGATTGTGGAATTTCGATTGAAAACAATAAGGATCAGTTAAAAACGGCTGCTAAAAATTTTCCGATCGAGGTATTGTATCTCCGAAATTCGGATATACCACAATACCTTGAAGACGGTGTGGCAGATATAGCCATCATTGGTTCCAATCTGCTGATTGAAAAGGATAAAAAAGTGAACATCGTTGAAAAACTGGGGTTTGCCCGGTGCAGGCTCTCATTAGCCATACCCAAATCAACTAAATTCGATGGAACCGGTTGGTTTGAGGGCAAAAAGATTGCTACCTCCCACCCAAAAACGTTGCGCGCCTTTCTGAATAAAAATAACATTCGCGCAGAAATCCATGAAATATCCGGCTCGGTGGAAATCGCACCCAATATAGGCCTGGCAGATGCTGTATGCGATCTGGTCAGCTCTGGAAACACGCTGTTCAAAAACGGGCTGAAGGAAGTTTCCACCATTTCCAGGTCGGAAGCCTGCCTGGCAGGAGGCCTTACGCTTTCTGCTAATAAAAAAGCATTGCTTGATACCCTGATCTTCCGGATTCAATCTGTGTTACGGGCAAAAAATACCAAATACGTGATGATGAATGTACCGGACAATAAAATTGAAGAGGTAAGCAAATTGCTGCCCGTACTGAAAAGCCCTACGATAATGCCATTAGCCATAAAAGGATGGAGCTCTCTGCACTCGGTGATTGAGGAAGCCACTTTCTGGGAGGTAGTAGATCAGTTACGTAATGCCGGGGCCGAAGGCATTCTGATTATACCTATTGAAAAAATAGTAACCTGACCCGCTATGAAAATGATTTTAAACCCACCCAGGGATCGCTGGCAGCAGATTATACAAAGACCACAGTTCAGGCAGGATAATCTGGAGGAAACGGTAACTGAAGTATTCAACGCAGTAAAAGAAAAAGGAAACCAGGCCCTGATCGACTATACCCTCCTTTTCGACAACAAGAAGATGAATTCGCTGGCAGTAAGTCGTTCGGAAATTGAAAATTCCGCCAATCGAATTCCGGAAAAACTGAAGAAGGCGATAAACCTGGCAAAGGCAAACATACAACATTTCCACAAGGCCCAGAAAGCGGATAAAAAACGAATAGAAACAACCAGCGGGGTAGTTTGCTGGCAGGAAAGCAGACCAATAGAAAAAATCGGATTCTATATTCCGGGGGGCAACGCGCCCTTGTTTTCAACCGTGCTTATGCTGGGTATCCCGGCAATAATTGCAGGCTGTAGCAACATTGTGATGTGTACACCGCCTGGTAAAAACGGAAAAATACCTCCAGAAATACTATATGCGGCCAGCCTGCTCAATATCAACAACATATTTGCCGTTGGAGGTATCCAGGCCATCGCTGCCATGACCTACGGAACCGAATCCATTCCAGGTGTATATAAAATATTCGGTCCCGGCAATCAGTACGTGACAGCCGCCAAACAGATGGCGCTCCGGCTGGGAGTCGCTATTGATTTGCCGGCAGGACCTTCGGAACTGATGGTATTGGCCGGCAAACCGGCATATCCTGCATTTATTGCTGCTGACCTGCTTTCACAGGCAGAACACGGCCCCGACAGCCAGATCGTATGTATTGCCGGACACAAATCCCTGCTGATCGCCGTAGAGCAGGAACTCAAAACCCAGCTAACCGCACTACCCGAACCGATTCGGGCTGTCGCCGCAAAAGCGCTTTCCAACTCCATGCTGATCCGGCTCGGTTTAAAGCAGGACCGCATGGACTTTATCAATGCGTATGCACCTGAACATCTGATAATAACCGATAAAAACGCTTCATTTTATATTAAAAATTTACTAAACGCAGGATCCGTCTTTATTGGAAATTATACACCGGAAAGCGCGGGTGATTATGCTTCCGGCACCAACCACACCCTACCCACTAACGGGTATGCACGTTCTTACAGCGGGTTAAACCTGGATGCTTTTATAAAGAAAATCACATTTCAGAAGATATCGAAACAAGGGTTGGCAAACATCGGCCCGGCTGTTGAAATAATGGCCCGGGCGGAAGGCCTGCCGGCACACAGTAATGCCGTGCGTATCCGGTTAAACGGTTTTTAATACGAATTATGAAAAATATTGAAAACCTGGTCCGAAAAAATATAAAACAGATGAGCCCATACGCTTCTGCCAGGAATGAATTTGCCTCTGTGTCCACGGACAATGTGTACCTCGATGCAAATGAAAATCCTTTTAACAATGGGTTGAACCGGTATCCTGATCCGTTTCAGCTTCAGTTAAAGAATCGGATCTCGGAGTTGAAAGGCATCCCTCCTGCTCATATTTTTCTGGGAAATGGAAGCGATGAAGTACTGGATTTGATCATCCGGGCATTTTGTGAACCGGGTAAAGACAATATGGTGATAACCCCGCCAACCTATGGTATGTATAAGGTGCTGGCCGCAATCAATAACGTTGAAATCAGGGAAGCATCCCTCAACAAGGACTTTGGCCTTGATAAAGCAACTGTAATAAAGGCCGTTAATGCCCGTACAAGAATTCTGTTTCTTTGTTCGCCCAACAATCCTACCGGCAACAGCATGGACAATGTAACAATAGAAAATATATTGAATGACCTGAATTGTATCGTAGTGATTGATGAGGCTTACATTGATTTCAGCGGCAATGAAAGCTGGATAAATAAGCTGGCACTTTATCCAAATCTGATCGTATGCCAGACACTTTCAAAAGCCTGGGGAGCCGCCGCTATCCGCCTGGGAATATGTTATGCTTCCGAACCGGCTATTTCCATCCTGAATAAAATAAAGCCTCCCTATAATATCAGTAAGCTTACGCAACAGGAGGCGTTGAAAATACTTTCAAAGACCAAAAAATACCGTAAGAATATTTCAGTAATTACAACTGAAAGGGATAAGCTTCGCTCACAACTTGGAAAACTGCCTTTTGTGAAAAACGTGTACCCATCGGACGCTAACTTCCTGCTCATTGCCGTAACCAACCCGTTCCTGCTATGCGAATATCTGTTGAATCAGGGAATTGTGATTCGCAATCGCAGCAATCTTACCGGTTGTAATAACTGTGTACGCATAACCGTAGGGACCCCGGAAGAAAATAAAATCCTGATTACTAAACTTAAAAATTTCCTTTATGAAAAAAGTACTTTTTATAGACCGTGATGGCACATTGGTGATTGAGCCGCCTGATGATCAACAGCTTGACAGCCTGGAGGAACTGGAGTTTTACCCCCGGGTATTCCAGTATTTGTCGAAAATAGCGTTGCTTGGTTATGAACTGGTGATGGTCACCAACCAGGACGGATTGGGTACGGAATCCTATCCCGAAGCCACGTTCTGGCCGGTTCAAAATAAGATCATCCGGGCATTTGAGAATGAAGGTATCGTTTTTTCGGATATTTTAATCGACAAAACGCTTCCCGAAGATCGTGCCCCCACCCGGAAACCCGGAACAGGAATGTTGAAAAAATACCTGGAAGGGAAATATGATTTGGCCGGATCGTTTGTGATCGGCGATCGGTTTACCGACATGGAACTGGCAAAAAATCTCGGAGCAAAAGGCATACATATTTCCATCAATAATTCAGACGGCTATAGTGATGAAATACAGGTATTGAAAACCACGGACTGGAAGGAAATCTATGAATATTTGATCAGGGCCGAACGGAAAACGGAAATTAAGCGCACCACCCGTGAAACGGAAATTCGCGTCGGGTTAAACCTTGATGGGAACGGCGTCTCTGCAATCAAAACCGGCATCGCTTTCTTCGATCACATGCTGGAACAACTGTGCCGGCACGGGCAATTGGATTTGATGGTCAATGTCAATGGCGACTTAGAGATAGATGAACACCACACCATCGAAGACACCGCACTGGCGCTTGGCGCTGCTTTTAAGCAGGCGCTACAAAACAAAATGGGACTGGAAAGATACGGATTTATGTTGCCCATGGATGATTGCCTGGCGCAGGTAGCCATTGATTTTGGCGGAAGGCCCTGGGTAGTATGGGACGCATCGTTTAACCGTGATAAGTTAGGAAACATGCCCACTGAAATGTTTTATCACTTTTTTAAGTCCTTTAGCGACACCGCTAAATGTAACCTGAATATAAAGGCAGAAGGAGAAAACGAACATCACAAGATAGAAGCCATTTTCAAGGCTTTTGGAAAAGCCATAAAAATGGCCGTACGCAGA
>QIDJ01000276.1 GCA_003228395.1 Flammeovirgaceae bacterium | reverse complement strand
TCTGGTGTCAAAACCCGTGGAGCTTCGCTGTGGGATACCATAGGCAGCCGGACTTACAAGCGCCTGCACCTCAATAAGTAACGGACGGTTACCTTCAAGCGTACCGCCAATAGCTGATCCGCTCAGATCACCGGTATTGTGTGTGATGAGCATTTCGGAGGGGTTCTGTACCTGCCGGAGGCCTTTTTCCTGCATTTCATAAATGCCCAGTTCCGAAGTGGGCCCAAACCGGTTTTTACTTGTTCGCAATATCCTGTAGGCATGATGCATATCTCCTTCAAATTGAAGCACTGTATCCACCATATGTTCCAGCACTTTCGGTCCGGCAATGGACCCGTCTTTTGTAATATGCCCGACCAGAAATACAGGTGTTCCGGTTTCCTTAGCATATTTCATCAATTCTCCGGCGCACTGCCGTACCTGTGAAACACTACCCGGCGTTGACTCCACCTGTGAGGAATGCATCGTCTGGATCGAATCTATGATAAGGATATCCGGTTTTAACGCTTCCGCCTGCTGAAATATTTTTTGTGTACTTGTTTCAGTAAGAAAAAAACTGAGATCAGAATCAAGGCCAAGCCGCCCCGCGCGCATTTTAATCTGCTGGTCACTTTCTTCACCGGATACATACAATACTTTTTTATCCTTCAGTGTCAGCGCAAGCTGCAACATCAGGGTGGACTTGCCGATACCCGGTTCGCCCCCGATCAGAATAACTGATCCACGAATAATGCCTCCACCTAGCGTCCTGTTCAGCTCTTTGTCAATAGTGATTAAGCGCAAGGTCGTCTCAGCGTCAATCTCAGAAAGTTTTTTTGGAATCGCTGTGGTTTGCGATCCATTCGTTTTCCAGGTATGTGATCCGGGTTGTTCTTTTACGATAACTTCCTCTGCAAAAGTGTTCCACTCTTTACACGAAGGGCAGTTACCCAGCCATTTGACAGATTCATATCCGCAATTCTGGCAAAAAAATCTGGTTTTTACTTTGGCCAAATGATTAAACAATTATTTGAAACAAACATAACTTATTTTTTGTTGTAGAATGATTAAACTTCAAATGAAAAGTAGTGAATTTAAACTTCAAAGTGCTTTTGGGAGTGATGTTGTTGAGTCTGCTCTTGTTTATGGATAGTGTGGCACAGGAATACGGGCTCGTAATTTTAGGAAACAGTGTAGATATTACCAAAGATCAGACATACAGTGATCTACGTATCTATTTGGAAAATATTGATACCCCATACTCGATATTACTTCCAGGCGATATTACAAGTACCTCAAGCCAATTCAGGTACCCTTACTTCGGGCAAAAGATAATTATTTTATAAACAGCGGCAGCCCGGAGAAAGGCGGATATGTAGCAAACAGTGGCCGTTCGCTGCTTACTGATACGGGTCCGGGTTTGATAACCCTTACGTTTTTTCCAAATGGGGAAGTACGGGCTGAAATAGCAAAACATAGCGGGTCTGGGTATGCTTTTCATAAACAGATGGTGCTTTTGGCAAATCAATGTGAAATGCATGATCCGGATATTCATTCAAACCAGGCATTTATCCCATGTAAAGAGCAGGAGCTGGCAATAACCACCATGAAGGGCCGATATCCCAAATACACGACGGTTGTAGCTGGACCGGAATATGAAGCAGGTGGTACAAAGAATGTATTTCTTGGTAAACATTACCGGGCGGACTGGATCCAAGCCGTAAAGCTTCCTTTTCTAAACCTGGATACCGTTTTTAATGGATTATCCGTTTTTGAACGGGGAGGCGGAAGACAAACTAAATCGCTTAAATTTAAAGGCGGTAATGGGTATGAATATGTTTTCAGGTCGGTGAATAAAGATCCGGCAGGCGCTTTGCCATTTGAACTGCGTGGTACCCTAATCGAAGAGATTATTCGCGACCAAACAACCACGCAGCATCCGTATGGCGCCATGGCTGCCGATGTTTTGCTCAACGAAATTGGCATCCTGCATGCACACCCTGTTTTATATGTCATGCCTGATGATACTAAACTTGGCCCATTCCGTGCTGAATTTGGAAACATGCCGGGGATGTTGGAAGAGCGCCAGACGAATCCTGATTCTGAAAAAGAAAAAACATATGCCGGTGCGGATAAGATAAGAAAGAGTTTTAAGATGTTTAACGATCTGTTTGATGACCACAATAATGAAATTCAGGCTGATGAATTTGTAAGAGCCCGTGTGTTTGACATACTTGTGGGCGATTGGGGCAAACACGAAGACAACTGGAAGTGGGCCGGCTTTGACAAAAAGGGATCAAAAGGCAGGGTTTACCGGCCTGTTCCGCGCGACCGGGATCATGTATTTTCTAACTGGGATGGCGTACTTCCCTGGCTGGCAGACCGCGAATGGGCCAAGCCAAGCGGTGAGAACTTTGATTACCGGATCAAAGGGATGAGAAGCCTGATGTGGCAGGCCCGGCACCTCGACAGACTGGCTGCTAATGAAATGACCCGAACCGACTGGACAGGCGCTGCCAGGTATATCCAGGAGCATATTGATGCCAAAGACATTGAAAGGGCCGTCCGCGCAATGCCTGCTGAAACGTATGATTTATCAGGGAGGATTATTGAAGAAAAACTACTGTCACGGCTTTCCGGATTGCCCGGTTATGCCGAAGTGTATTATGAAATGCTCGCAAAAGAGGTGGATGTTGTAGGGTCGGGGAAAAAAGAATATTTTGATGTGTCACGAAATGCAGATGGATCGGTGAAAGTAACCATGTATAATGTGAAAAAAGGTGGGAAAGGCAAACATAAATTATACAGAAGAACATTTTACCCAAATGAAACCCATGAAATCAGGTTATTTGGATTGGAAAATGATGATATCTATCAAATAAGCGGTAACTCGGGAAAGTCCATTCTAGTGCGGGCAGTGGGCGGACCGGGGAATGATATCTATAACGATTCCTCAATTATCAGAAAAGGTAACCATCACACCTTAGTTTACGACTGGCTCGGAGATAATAAAATCGATGGAAAAGAGGTGAAAATTGTACACACTTCGAATTTACAGGCCTATTCTTACGACCGGACCGCTTTTGAATACAACACATATTTACCTGCACCTGTATTAAGTTATAATTCCGATGAGGGCTTTTTAATTGGAATGGGAGTAGAATTCACTAATCAAAAATATGGGAAACCTCTTTTCAGCAGTAAATATGGAATTAACGTTGATTATTCTACTGAAGGCAATTTTTCTATGGATTTTTCATCACGACACCACCATGTATTAGGTAAGTGGGATATTCTTACCGGTGTTCATTGGGGGCAGCCAAACAAGTTCAATTACTTTTATGGCATCGGCAACGAAAGCATAAAGGACCCGGAATTATATACTTCGGATTTCTATAAGACACGGTATAACTCGGTTCTGCTGCGGACAGGATTGCTCACAGAATTTTGGCAACGCAGTTCATTTTCAGCAAATTTTGGTATTGAAACCAATGGGGCGCAGCTTGAAACAAATAACATTTTTACTCAGTCACCCGATCCGATTATTGGCGAAGAAGCACTGGACATTGCTCGTAGCGTATTTATCCTCGACCTTGACTTTAGGGACCGTACGAATTTATCCCTGCGAGGCATGCGTTTCTATGTTAATCAAGAAACCGGGTGGGTCTTGAATACAGATCAAAAGCGTTATCACAAAATCCAGGGAACACTGGAACAATTTTTTTCTTCCCGAAACAACAACCCTTTCACACTGGGGCTGAAGGTTGGTGGCACAGCAACATACGGGGACATCCCATATTATTACAGGTATTACCTCGGACAGCTTCAAAATTTGAGAGGATACAGGAAAAACAGATTCACGGGAGACCAAACAGCATTTTTAAATACAGATTTAAGGTGGAAAATTGGGGAAGTCAGGACCTCACTTGTCCCAATGGGGTACGGATTGAGAGGATTTTTGGATACAGGGCGTGTTTTTGTAAAGGAGGAGTCATCGGATATATGGCACACAGGTTATGGATTCGGTATCTATGTTGTTCCATTGCAGGAGAGCTTTTCAGTTAATTTATCCCTGGCATTTTCTGATGAAGAAAGTGCATTATTGTTGTTTAGTCTTGGGAAAACATTTAATTAACAGTAAATCGGATTATTAAAATACCGATGAGCCAACACACTATACCGGTAATGCCATACAATTTTATGACCTTAAGCCGGTATTGGTGGTCTTCCCACCATAATACCATCCAGGGTTTGTACAACCCCGCTGCAAGCATGATAAAGCTCAGAATGGAAAGGATTTTAAATCCAAGGCTGATGAAGCCTGCCATGATTACCGGATGATGCTTTTGTTATAGCTTACGTTTTGTTTCTTTTTCTTCGTATCCTTCTATTATGTCTCTTACCTTGATGTCGTTGAAATTCTCGATGCTGATACCACATTCGTATCCGTTTTTGACCTCGTTTACATCTTCCTTAAATCGTTTAAGCTGAGATATATCACCGGAGTACACAACCACTCCTTCCCGAATCAGCCTGATTCTATTGTTACGTTTAATGTTACCTTCGGTAACCATGCATCCTGCAATC
>QIDJ01000280.1 GCA_003228395.1 Flammeovirgaceae bacterium | reverse complement strand
TCATGGCCACTCGGGCCCGGGATTTTCAGTGGCTTCTACCCTCGAAGTGGTGCGGGCAGGCGCCGATATTGTGGATGTGGCCGTGGAACCGCTCTCGTGGGGAACCGTTCATCCTGATTTGATTACCATCCAGGCCATGCTGAAAGATGCGGGGTATAGCGTACCGGATGTAAATATGGAGGCCTATATGGAGGTACGTAGCCTTACACAGAAATTTATGGATGACTTCCTTGGCTTTTATATCAATCCGCGTAACCGGCTGATGAATTCGCTGCTCATTGCCCCAGGGTTGCCCGGAGGTATGATGGGGAGCCTGATGGCAGACCTGGAAAACAACCTAAGCAGCTTGAACAAGTGGATGGGAAAAAACGGGAAACCGGAAATATCGCAGGATGAGCTTCTGATCAAGCTGTTTAATGAAGTGGAGTATATCTGGCCAATGCTGGGATATCCTCCGTTGGTCACGCCTTTCAGTCAATACGTCAAAAATGTAGCGCTGATGAATGTGGTGCAGCTTTATAAAGGAAAGGAAAGATGGTCGATGATCGATGACAATACCTGGGATATGCTGCTGGGTAAGTCGGGAAAAGTACCTGGCCCGGTTGCAGACGAAATCAAAAACATTGCTTCTACTCAGGGAAGAGAATTTTTTGAAGGAAACCCGCAGGATCTCTATCCTGATGAGCTCGAAAAGGCAGGAAATGAGATGAAAGAAAATGGCTGGGAAACCGGTCCGGATGATGAAGAATTATTTGAGTACGCGATGCACCCCGAGCAATACAAAGCATATATGTCAGGGGCGGCTAAAAAGACATTTGATGCAGACCTTGCCAAAAGAAAATCAGCTACGACGGAAATTTCCGTGGCAAAACCTGCTGCAACCGCCGCATTATCCGCTGCCCCCGCTGCATTTCAGCCCAAAACAATGCATATTGAGATCAACGGGGAGAAATATGAGGTCAACGTATCGTATGCGGACACGCAGCCAGCGCCAGTACAAAAGTCTGAGCCAGCATCTGCCATACCGCAACCTTCTTCCAATGGGAACAAGGAGATTTTAGCGCCTATTGAAGGCAATTTTATGTTAACAAAGAGCAATTCGGAAAAACCACTTAAAGTGGGTGATCAGGTAAGGGAGGGCGATCTGATCGGATATATCGAAGCCATGAAAGTTTACAATGCCATTCATTCCGATAAATCCGGCACGGTAACCGAAATATGCAGTCCGGACGGCGCCCATGTTGACGAGGATGATTTATTAATAAGGTTGTCGTAGCCTGTTCTTCGTATGAAGCTTCTCGAGAAACTCTTTGAAATGACGGCGCTGAGCAATATTGCTGGGGAGCCGGGTACACTCATAATGATAGCCATCGGGCTCATTCTTCTGTATCTTGGAATACGTAAGCAGTATGAGCCGTTATTGCTTGTCCCGATTGGTTTTGGCGTACTTTTAGCCAATACCATGGGAGGCAACATGGCCGTGGTTTCCGCCTCACCCGAAATTGATCATCTCACCTTGCTGGAAATTGCCAAAGATCATGGCATCATGAGTTTTTTGTATTACTCGCTGATAAAGACCGGGCTGCTACCTCCACTTATATTTATGGGGGTGGGCGCGTTAACTGATTTTGGACCGATGCTCAGGAATTTACGTCTCGCTTTTTTTGGGGCCGCAGCCCAGATCGGGATATTCACCGTATTGATCACCGCAATACTTGTAGGCTTCACGCCAAAAGAGGCTGCCAGCCTTGGTATTATAGGTGGCGCTGACGGCCCTACGGCCATTTATACCACCATTATACTGGCGCCCCACCTGCTCGGGCCTATTGCCGTGGCTGCGTATTCGTATATGGCTTTGGTGCCCGTGATTATACCTCTTATAGTGAGACTGACGATGAGCGAGAAAGAAATAATGATCAATATGAAGGAGCAGGAAAGGCTTTATCCGAATAAATGGAAAATTAAAAACCTGAAGCTGGTGAAGATCATTTTCCCCCTGGTGATTGGCGGGATTGTGGCCATCATGGTGCCTTCAGCTATGCCGCTGATCGGAATGCTTGTATTTGGTAACCTTGTAAAAGAGATCGGAACATCAGTGGACAGGTTAAATACGGCTGCTTCTGAAACGATAATGAATGCGGCCACCATCTTTCTGGGTCTGTGTATAGGCGCTACCATGCGAGCCGATACATTTCTGAATATACAGACACTGCTTATTCTTGTGGGTGGATTTGTGGCGTTTGGCATCTCCATATCAGGAGGCATATACGCTGCAAAAATTTATAACCGTTTTGCAAATAAAAAGATAAATCCGTTGATCGGTGCTACCGGACTTAGCGCTGTGCCCATGGCGTCTCGTGTGGCCAATCAGATCAGCCTGAAGTACGATCCGCATAATCATATTTTACATTATGCCATGGCCAGCAATATTGCCGGTGTGATCGGATCGGCAGTTGCCGCCGGGGTACTTATCTCCGTATTGACGTAAAAAGGAAATATTCATGATGGCCACAACCAGCCGAATGTTCCGGCTGTTAGCAAGGCAAAAATGAGGCCGTCAAACGTATATTTCAGGGTGACTGTCCATGACCTGGAAAACCAGATCGAATCCTGCCACATTCCCAGTGCATACCCCATGAAAGAAACAGTACCGACAAGTCGAAATACCTCGAGGTAATGGGCATCGGGCGATAACATCCGGCCGGCAATATATGCTGAAAAAATGTTTATTATAATGCAATAAACAAACCATTGGATGAGCATGGGTGCCATTGATGGTTTGGCGTTTTTTAAAATGGTCAAAAACCCGGAGGGGCCTTTTTCCAGGTTGGTTTTATATGCTTCCAACTTCATTTCTTCTGAGGTAGCTGCCCGGGGAAAATAATATTCGCCCTCAGGGATATTGTGTTTGCGAAGGTCATCCATCACCGATGTTTCAGCCGGCAGTTTTTTAAAATCGGCATGGTGATAGGTTAATAGACTGTGGATGGCAGAGCTTACAATAAAAACTATGACTGCAGCCACCAGAATGGGGATCCATAAGGTTAATATTGATACCATAATTGACAGGGGAGTTTAGGTTAACAAAACATTTTGAGTTAAATAAATAACCGAAATTTTTTGTTAATTTCCAAAATCCTGCCTGAGGTGCTGCAGAGAGCTTATTAAAAGCGTATTCTGCTAACCTTTAGGAATTCCACTGCTAATGCCAGTTTGACGGTAAGCCAGCTGGCCTGCCCGTTGCCGGTAATTAATGCTTAAATGATGAAATGCTTAAATGTTTGATCGTTAGTTACGTCACCGGAAATTATGCATTTGGAATGGAAAATACCATACACACTCAAACATTAATTGTAATATTTAAAGAATATTTGCTTTTTATTTTACTTACATTTATCTTTTTTTTCAACAAAAATATCATCAAATCAGGAATAAGGTTCATATACATATTTTTCTCAAAATTGTATCTTTCTAATATCAGGGCGTTTTTGCTTGACATGTACACCGTTAGTTGAGAACTTTATAAAGAATTCTATATTGGTAATAAGATGAAAATGATTACACTTTATATTTTCGCAGTTTGCATCATTTCTGCAATGGCAGGTTGCAGCGATGATGGCCATGATCTTTTACCTCCATGCGACCCTTCTCTTGGTGAGACGAAGTTTTTTTCTAATCAGACCGGAGTTTTATCCTTTACAGATTCCATTGATAGTGGAACTCTTCCAAATCCTCATTACTTTATCTTTCCCAAAAGTGTTACATATGTACCCCTACAACCATGTAATCTTCCCGAAACGGAGTACAATCTCGCTAAGGGAGAGCAAATAGACATTTTATTTAGTGGGAAAGTAGATACAGACCCATATAGTGACGCACGATCAAAGCTTATTGAACTAACCATGATACAAAAACTAAACCCTAAAGACGAATGAAAAAATTATACTTCAACTTAATACTGGTTTTTTTCTGAACCACAGGAAATAGTATGGCCCAGGAAGTGATCCAGGGAAGGAACATTACTCCTGATTCATCCACACATAAAGAGTTGAATAAATGGCTCAAAAAGTATGAAATGGCCGAACTGAATCTTAGCGCTTTAAGTCGTATGGCCAATAAAGAAGAAGCCAGAATTTCTTTACAAATCGGCCAAAATAAATGGAGCCTTAGTTTATTTAAAAATGAAGTAAGATCTCCCAATTATACCAGTATATATACGAGCGGAAACAGTAAAATATTACAGGAAAGGAAAGCTTGTATTACTTATGCCGGTTATATCGATGATAATCCTGAAAATAATGTCAGGTTAACAATAAGTGATGAAATTATCAGAGGTTATATTTCGGTTGAAGGTGAAGTGTATTATTTAGATCAACTAAAGAGGGTAATAACCGATAGTGACAAAAACATCATAATATTATATAAATCCGAGGATGTACGTGAAAATAATAATTTAACATGTGGAATAATCAATGAACCAGAAAGGGCTTTTTTATCTCAGGTGGAATCTTCAGTTTCAGCGCTTCAATCCGGTGTTTCTACCTGCAGGACGCTTGAATTGGCCACTGATGCGGATT
>QIDJ01000104.1 GCA_003228395.1 Flammeovirgaceae bacterium | reverse complement strand
AGGGTATCCGTATTGAAGGCAACAGGCTCATCAACACGTTTTTTGGTGTTTATCTTGAAAATTCAAAAAACTGCGTGATAAAAGATAATTTCATTAAAGGCGATGCGCAACAGGAAATATCTTCAGGTAACGCCATCCACGCCTGGTATTGTAAAAATCTTCATATCGAAGGCAATACCGTGATCAATCACCGGGATGGGATTTATATTGAATTTGTGGACAGCAGCCGTATTGTAAACAATATAAGTAAAGATAATCTAAGGTATGGACTTCATTTCATGTTTTCAGATAACGACGAATACATTGACAATCATTTTGAATCGAATGGTGCAGGAGTGGCCGTAATGTTTTCGAAACATATCCGGATGGAGGGGAATGAATTTGCCCGCAATTGGGGCGCCGCTTCCTACGGTCTGCTACTGAAAGAAATTACCGACGGCGATATTGAAGGAAATGTGTTTACTGAGAATACGATTGGCATCTATGCTGAAGGCGCGAACAGGATGAATATTGTCGGCAACGATTTTGTTAGCAATGGCTGGGCGTTAAAAATTCTGGGGAGCTGTGTTGACAACAGGTTTGAAGCCAACAATTTTATAGGTAATACCTTCGATCTGACTACCAACTCAGCCAAAAACCCCAATGAATACATCCGTAATTACTGGAGTGAGTATTCCGGGTATGACCTGGATCATGATGGCATCGGAGACATACCTCACCGCCCGATAAAGCTCTTTTCTCATGTTGTATCACTTGTTCCAACATCTATAGTTTTATTACGAAGCTTATTTATAGACTTAATTAACTTTGCAGAAACCGTAACCCCGATTTTCACACCCGAAACGCTTACGGATGATAAACCACTTATCAGAAAAATTACCAGATGATAACGATTCATGGATTAAAGAAAGCGTTTAACAGCAATGAGGTGCTGAAGGGTATCGAACTAGAGATCACAGCCGGAAAGATCACTGCCATTCTGGGCCCCAATGGGTCAGGTAAAACCACATTGATCAAGAGTATCCTTGGCATGGTCATACCGGACGAGGGAGATATTCTGATCAGGCAGAAAAACATTAAAAACCAGTGGAATTACCGGAATGAAATCAGCTATCTTCCACAAATTGCCAGGTTTCCGGAAAACTTGCGGGTAACCGAACTTATCAGCATGATCAAGGACCTTCGTGCTGAATCAACAGATGAAAGCCATCTCATCGAAATATTCGGGCTGGAAGAATATCTTGAAAAGAAACTTCGAAATCTTTCCGGAGGTACGCGTCAGAAGGTAAACGTAGTACTTGCTTTTATGTACGACAGTCCGCTGATTATTATGGATGAACCAACGGCAGGTTTAGACCCTGTAGCTTTGCTGCATCTCAAAGCGCTTATCATATCGGAGCAGGCAAAAGGAAAAACCCTGTTGTTTACCACACATATAATGGGCCTGGTTGAAGAGCTGGCAGATGAGATTATTTTTTTACTGGAAGGGAAAATTTATTTTAAGGGAGAACTGGAGGAAATGAAATCAAAATATGATCCGGCAAGCCTGGAGAAGTCTATCGCTATGATTCTGGAAAAAGAAGATTATGCTTAAAATACTTAAATATAGCTTTTTTGATCTGATACGAAGCAGATGGAGTCTGATCTACTTCCTATTCTATTTTATTAGCAGTATCTCGTTGCTTTACCTGGTCGGAGACCTCTCCAAAGCCATGATAAGTATGATGAACATTATCATCATCCTCAGTCCGCTGATTGGTACGCTTTTCGGCATCATGTATTATTATAATTCCAGGGAGTTTATCGAGTTACTGCTTGCACAACCCGTACGGCGTACGGCTATATTTGCCGGCCAGTACTTCGGTTTGTCTATTTCTCTTTCATTGAGTTTTTTACTTGGAGCAGGTATTCCATTTGTTATATACGGATTGTTTCGTTCTGCAGAAATTTGGAATTTCGGTGTACTCCTTATTTCCGGAGTATTTCTCACCTTTATTTTTACCGGATTTTCATTTATGATTGCAGTGCGCAACGAAAACCGGATAAAGGGGTTTGGTATAGCGATACTGGTCTGGTTATTTCTGGCGGTAATTTATGACGGTTTGTTTTTGTTATCCCTGATCATATTTCAGGATTACCCCATCGAAAAACTAGCACTGGTTCTGACCGTCTTTAATCCGATTGACCTCTCACGCATTCTGGTTATCCTCAAAATGGATATTTCGGCATTACTGGGATATACCGGAGCGGTTTTTAATAAATTTTTCGGCACGCAGGCGGGTATGTTGCTATCGTTATTTATGTTGACGATCTGGACTGTATTTCCTGCGTTGGGATTTTTGTATTTCGCCCGGAAAAAGGATTTTTAACCGCAGACTCAGATAATTTGTGCCAGCTTGAATTTTCGCCGGATTATCTGACCGTCACGTGATAATTCCAGCCTGATTGTCCGTTTTGGTTTTGAGTTGAATACCCCGTTGATTTCATTAAGCTGCAGGCTAAATGTCGGATGATTGTTAATTCTGATGATTTTATCCCCTACTTTAATATCTGCCTTCTGTGCCGAGGAGTTATCACGTACATCCACGATTTCAAATGTATTTAAATACAGCCCCTGGGCTTTTATAATAATCCCACTCATGTTATAGTTGAAAGGGTCTTTATATTTACTGTTTTTTCTCAAGTAAACATAGCCGTCCATGAAATTAAAGATGATTTTGAACCTTGAGAAGATACCTCCACCGAGTGTACCGTTTCGGTATATTTTTCGAATATTGTGATTATAGGATTGCTTATCAGGAAAAGTAGCAATTACATGGTTGAACTTGAATTGGCCCAAATTCAGCATTTGTATTCTTGCAATCTCGCCGGTTATATCGCCGCCAAGACCCCGTCCCAGGTAGCTTCTGATTTTGTTATCAGGAATGTTGATTTTATCACTGGATTCTTCATCCAGCATGAGGGCATGACTGGCGCCGGTATCCAGCATCAGCCTTGCTTTGATCTCGTTACCGTCGTAAAATACAATACGCGCCATGCAATACGGCTTGGTGTCTTCTACGGTGATGGGCATCATATAATATTTTTTTTTGTTAATAATATTCTTTTTTTCAAATGCTGCCGGCTCGTACAACGTCATGGTTTTATTCTGGTAGTTGATCTCGACTATAAACCGGCTGAAAAGTTCATAACCAAGGATACCCTGGATATTATGACCAAGAAAATTTTTTAACTGCAACAAGTCTTCTTCGAGTACAAGCAGTGCATGACCGGTACCTTTAACCCCATGGATATCCAGTGATACATCTGAAGCAATGTACGCATCAATGAGCTTTTGGCCGCCGACACCAGGAATGGTTATTTTTCGTGAATAATTAATATTGAGAAGGTCGGTAAATGTTTTTTCAGTAAGAATGGCTGTTCGGATACCGGTATCAACAATAAAATTTAATGGAAGGGTGTTGTTCAAGACCACCTTTACCACTATCAGGTTATCAATCAATTCTATGGGCACCGAATATTTTGTTTTACCCTCCGGCAAATTGAATCCCAGCCGGATTTGTGCATCTGCCACCGGCGAAATCAGCAGGAAAATGTAAATATTAACAACAACAAGTACTTTTTTTGTATTTTTCATGCAGCCGGTAAAGTAGAAAAACAACTAAAATTATATGGTATAAGTACATAAATATTCAGGTGATCATCAATTGCTGATTTATTTATACGGAATAAGTAAAGATAGGGATTAATAAAGTCAAGAGGAAATAGTTTAAAACCTGATAAAGATTATTTTGAGATGAGGGTTCCTTTTTATAATTTCAAGCTTTAATTAATACCCAACATTTTATCTAACCTTAATTCTAAAATAAAATCTGCTTTATGGGAATGGAAAGATACAGTTATGACAATAAGATAGTCAAAGCTTTTGTAATAGCCACCGTTGTATTTGGTATCATTGGAATGCTGGTAGGACTTACGATTGCATTCCAATTATTTATTCCGGCGGTAAACCTGGATACCTCATTTTTAACATTCGGGCGGTTACGGCCATTGCATACAAACGCCATCATATTTGCTTTTGTCGGTAATGGTATGTTTGCCGGAATTTATTACTCATTACAACGCTTGCTGAAAGCTCGTATGTTCAGCGATATGTTGAGCTGGATCCATTTTTACGGGTGGCAGCTTATCATTGTGGCAGCGGCTATTACGTTGCCACTAGGCTTAACAACAAGCAAAGAATATGCGGAGCTGGAGTGGCCCATTGATATTGCTATTGCCCTGATATGGGTAGTATTCGGGATCAATATGATTGGTACAATTTTAAAGCGCAGAGAGCAGCATCTGTACGTGGCTATCTGGTTTTATATCGCCACTTTCATTACGGTGGCAGTGCTACACATCGTAAACTCCTTTGAACTTCCGGTGTCGATGTTCAAAAGTTATTCACTTTACGCAGGGGTTCAGGATGCCCTCGTGCAGTGGTGGTACGGGCATAATGCGGTGGCATTTTTCCTGACTACTCCGTACCTGGGATTGATGTATTATTTTATGCCCAAAGCGGCAAACCGGCCGGTATATTCTTACCGGTTGTCTATCGTGCATTTCTGG
>QIDJ01000331.1 GCA_003228395.1 Flammeovirgaceae bacterium | reverse complement strand
CTCCATGATAAGTTCGGCAAAATCCAGCGAATCCACGCCAAGGTCTTTGCTCAGGTGTGCATCGGGCGTTACGGCAGTATCGGCAACACCCATTGTTTCGGTAAGTATGTTCCTTATTTTTTCCTTGATTTCATTCATGCCATAAATCTATTAAAATCTTAATTCAAACTCAGTACCTTCATCAATTTTAGATTTTACGGCAAGCATTCCCTGGTGTTGTCTCATAATCTGCTTCGACAAACTCAACCCAATGCCTGATCCGTGTTTTTTTGTTGTGAAGAAGGGAATGAAGATTTTATGTAATGCTTCCTCATCAATCCCTGCGCCGTTATCTTTAACAGCGATCGCCGGTCGGTTTTTCTCATTGAAATACGCCCTGATCTCAACCAGTTTGTTGGTATGTTCGTCAAATGCCTGAATGGCATTTTTCAGCAGGTTGATCAGTACCTGTTCGATTAATTCTTTATCGGCATTAATGGTGAGGTCTTCAGGTTCCACCGATACATTTATGGTAACATTATTTTTCTCTATCTCCTTTTTGTGCAGCATCACAATCTGGTTTATCATTTCTTTTGCCGAAATACGTTTAAGTTTAGGCTTGGGAATGTGTGTAAGATTACGGAAATCCTGAACAAACCGAATCAAACCTGCGCTTCTTTTTTGTATGGTTTGTATTGCTAAATGAATATCCTCAACGTCTTCGCTGGAAATAATTTTGTCCCCTTCACCGTTTTGAAGCTGCTGCTTCAAATCTTCTTCCACCGTATTGGCCAGCGACGATATCGGGGTAACCGAATTCATGATTTCATGGGTGAGCACCCGCACCAGATTTTGCCATGCTTCCATCTCTTTCTCTTCCAGTTCGCTCTGAATATTCTGAATTGAGATCAGTTTAAATTCTTCATTGTGCAGGGTGAGTTCGATGGCATAAACGGCGAGCTGAATAATGTCGCCGCTCAGATCAAGTTTAACAAGATCCCTGCCGCCGGTCTTTAACCGTAAAAAGATATCAACCAGCGATTCACTCATCGAAGATAAATCCTGTATATTTTCGATGTGATTAATTTTCAGTAACTTTTTGGCCGCCGTATTTATAATCTGCACATCCCCCTTTTTATTAAATGTGATAAGCCCGATTCCTACATGCTGGACAATATTTTTCAGATACTGAAAATCTGCTTCCCGTTCCTTTTTTACCTTATTGAACTGGTTAATTATTTCATTGAATTCTTTATTGATCTTGTTTTGATCTTCGTCCGGCGTGTCAGTAGGATATTTTTGCGAAAAATCCCTGAATTTCAGATTCTCTGTAAATGAAGTAAAAATGTCATGTGATTTATCCAGGGTTTTGAATAGCGCAACGATCTGAA
Organism: Flammeovirgaceae bacterium; assembly: GCA_003228395.1. Classification (GTDB taxonomy): domain Bacteria; phylum Bacteroidota; class Bacteroidia; order Cytophagales; family Cyclobacteriaceae; genus SZUA-230. The sequence goes on along the minus strand of QIDJ01000331.1, from coordinate 3,306 downwards.
CGCCGAGAATCAATATGACAAGTACAGAAAAAAGCGTATAAGCATCGGATTTAAAAAGCGTGACCAGGATGTACATGGTAAGCAGTATCCCGGCCATTCTTAAGGAAATAGTGAATTTAAATCCCTTAAAGTCCATGTTTTTCAAGTCTGCGATACAGCGAGGCCCGGGTCAGACCGAGTTCTTTAGCAGCTTTGGATATATTTCCGCTGTGTTTGTTAATGGCTTTTTGTATGACATTTTTTTCGATTTCTTCCAGGTTAAAATTTAACGGTAAGGTGTCTTCATGTGTGGTATTTAAGGTCAGAAAGAAGAAATCATCCATGGTAAGCAATTCATTTTCACACATTATTATTGCTCTTTCGATCGCATGCTGAAGTTCGCGTATATTTCCGGGCCAGTTATAGTGCTGAAGTATCTCTGTGGCGGTCTTATCAATTTTTGAGATGGATTTGCGGTACTTTCCGGCGTACATATGTACAAAATGTTCCGCAAGGAGCGGGATGTCTTTTACCCGTTCGCGCAGCGGAGGTATCGTGATTTCGACCGTATTGATTCGATATAAGAGATCTTGCCTGAAGGTGTTTTCACCTACCATATCGTGAATGGGCATGTTGGTTGCACAAATCAACCTGATATCTATCTGTATGGGTTTGTTTGAACCGATTCGCGTTACCTGACGGTTCTGAAGCGAAGCCAGCAGTTTCGATTGCAGGGGCAGGCTTAGATTTCCGATTTCATCAAGAAAAAGTGTACCTCCGTTTGCAATTTCAAACCTGCCCGTCCGGTCCTCGCGGGCATCGGTAAAAGCCCCTTTCGTGTGCCCGAACAGCTCACTTTCAAACAGCGTTTCAGTAATGGCGCCCATATCCACACTTACAAAAACCTTGTCTTTCCGAAGCGAACGCAGGTGAATGGCGCGTGCAACCAGTTCTTTGCCAGTACCGTTTTCACCGAGTATCAGCACGTTCGCATCTGTTTTGGCTACTTTATCGATCAGATTGTACACATGCTGCATGGATTCGCTTTTGCCGATGATATCCTTATAGGGCTGGTTAATATCCTCTTCCAATAGCTTTTTGGCTTTTTTCAACTGGTCCACTTCGAGGTATGACTTTTTCAGCTTGATGGCGGTGGAGATTGTGGCAAGCAATTTTTCATTCTGCCATGGTTTTAATACAAAATCCGTAGCCCCTTCTTTCAACGCTCTTACAGCCATTTCCACATCGCCAAAAGCGGTGATAAGAATAACGACCGCATTCGGATCTTTTTCCAGGATCTGACTCAGCCAGTAATACCCTTCCTTACCGCTTGTTATATCTTTGCTGAAGTTCATATCCAGCAGGATCACATCATAAGTGTCGTTATTCAGCAGAAAAGGTATTTTATTGGGGTTCTTTTCGATAATGACCTGATGGGCATGCTTTTTCAGAAGAAGCTTTGCTGCTAAGAGCACATCTTCGTCGTCGTCAATCATCAGGATTTTACCAATTTCTTTTTCGGGTTCCATAGGGGGTAACAGGTTATACAGTCAAAACTACATAGTTGTAACGAAACCGGACACAATTTAGTTGAAAATTGTTGTACTTTATGTTTTTAGAACCTTGGCCGGTTTGAAATAAAATAGTTTTCTTATCTAAGATTAAGATTGATTACAATTAATTACAATTAATGTGAGGTGGCCTGATCTGATCTGTTCTGTTCTGATCTGTTCTGTTCTGTTCTGTTCTGTTTAGCCATCCCGGTTAGGATGCGGTACTAAGTTGTTTCAATAGCACAGCTTCTTCAATTAAGATACCTCCAATTTGATTTTATCTGATATTTGAGTTAAATTAAGTATTTTCAGTCCCAATAAAAAAATCTGAAAATGAAGGTGAATCGCAGAACATTTCTGGGAACTGCAGCTGCCACGGCATTAGCTGCTTCCTTACCTGTAAAGCTGGCAGGTAAAACGAGAAAAGTAAAAGTTATCAAAGACGATCAATACGATCCCTGGATTGAAATTGATCCCACAGCCTTACAATTTAATGTGAAACAATTGCATGAATTGTCCGGTAATCGCCCGATCCTGGCTGTGGTGAAAAATAATGCCTACGGCCTTGGACTTGAAAATACGGCGAAAATTCTGGATGAATTACCCGAAATAGCCGGTTTTGCCGATGTGAAAACGGTTGATTGTCTTACACTTCGGAAAAGTGGCATCAAAAAACCCATTTTAATGATGGGTATGACCACGGAAGAAGGCCTGCATGAGCTGGCCCGAAATGATATTCAGGTTAGCATCTACCAGAAAGATTCCCGTAAGATGCTCGAAGCAGCCGCAAAAAAACTGGGGAAATCCATCAACGTGCATTTGTATATTGATACCGGTATGAACAGAATGGGCATACCCTGCCATGAGGCGTTACCGTGGATTACGGATATCAACAAGAGTAAATCCATGACTATTGCCGGATCATTTATGAGTTTTACGGAAGACCCGGATTTTGATAAGGAGCAGCTCAACAGATTTCTGCAATTAGCTGCGAATGCTACCTCTGCAGGTGCAAAAATGGGTACGTTACACGCCGCCTCCTCAAACGGTATATATCATCTTCCGGAAGCCAGGTTAGCTATGGTACGACCCGGCATTGGCATTTATGGCGCATATCCTACACATCCCGGGATTGAAAAGGAAATCAAGATGCTCAAAATTGCGTACAGGCTCTGTGCCCGTGTAGTCCGGGTTGAAAAAATGAGAAAAGGAGACAGCGTGAGCTATGGAAGAAACTATATGGCCGATGAACCCACCTGGATTGCTACACTTCCTGTCGGTCATTCGGACGGCTATCTCCGGAAAGCAGTAAACGGGGCGAAAGTACTAATCGGCAATACGCTTTACCCGGTGATCGGGGCCGTGAGCGCCAGTCATGCCATCGTAGAAGTTGGCTCCGAAAAGTCCGTTAATGTCGGAGATAGAGCCATCCTGGTGGGACCCGATCATCCGGAAATACACCCCAGTTATATTTCAGAAAAATTGGGCGTTTCTGTGTATGACATCCTCATGCACATGAGTGCGCGATTGCCGAAAATCATTATTTAACCTACTTTACCGAGCCTTCCCGGTCAATACTACCCCTGGTCTGAGCGTCCGCTCAGACCACTTGCTATAACTCCGGTTCTTATCCCAATCCAACCTTGCTGTCTTCACTGGTGTAGGATGGTTTGTTTGGTAATGAAAGGTCGAAGCGGACGCTTCGACCAGTGGAAGAGTAAATTTATCCATCATTAAAATGAAAATTATATAATAAATTATATAATTAACTATA
>QIDJ01000118.1 GCA_003228395.1 Flammeovirgaceae bacterium | reverse complement strand
TTCGGACGCTTTTATTGCCGTTCCTTCTTCTGCAAACAGGGTATCATCTCCACTCAATTCGTCTGCCTCCGGTTTTGTTCTATCGATTGCCTCCATCTTACCTTCTGGCATGGTGGTTGTATCTGTTCCGGTAATTTGCCTGCTATTTTTTTCTTCGTACTGTGCCAGCATGGGGGTTGCCTGTTTTTCGCGGTATAACAATACCAGAACAACCGAAACAAGGAGAAGTGATAAAGCTGCAGCTATGCCATAGCGGTATCTGGTGTAGAACGGAAGGGAAGCGATATCTGATTTTCTCCGGATTTCCTTTTCAATCTGATCCAGCAACTGCCCGGCCTGTTCTGGTTTTTCTATCCGGCTTAATCCTTCAATTGCATCACTGAGAAACAGGTCGTCCAGTATCAGCATTTCGAGGTTATGTCTTTCAGCTTCAGGAAGTTTCCCTTTCAGGTATCGGATAATATGGTCTTTGGTGATCTTCAAGTTAGTTTTTGAACGCTTTTTCAATACAAATTTTAAGATTTCTTTTGCCATTTTGCAGATAGCTCTTCACCTTTTTTATTTCAATATTTAATTTGTCTGCAATTTGCGAATAGGACTGCTTTTTTAAATAAAACTGCCGAATGCATTCCTGTTGCGCACCAGGTAATTTTCCCATACATTTTTCAAGCATTTCCAACTCCTCTTCACTGGTAGTTTCATTTACAGGATGCCAGTTTTGTGCAGATTCCATAGAGTAATGTAAAATAAATTCATCGTCAGTTGCTTTTTCAGGATGGGACTTATCTTTTCTGAGTTTCATAAGGCAATGATTGCGGGTAAGCACATAAATCCAGCTCCGGAAATGATGTACGTCGTGCTTCTTCAAATCAACCGATATTTTTTCAAACAGGTCCATTACTGCATCTTTACTATCTTCCGTATTACCCAGATATTTCATACAGACCCCAAACAACAGGTGATAGTATCTGAGAAACAACATAGAGAATACACGCAAATCGCCGGAATTCTTGTATTCCATTACCAGATATGCATCCGGTGTCGATTCCAAATATTCTTTACTAATGGCTGCCATCAGGGGTTTTTCGAAAGCTCAAAATAAAAAAACAATCTGATTTATGGAATTCTTTTCCTGTTTGCATCTCTATTGTGAACCAAACAAATATAATTATGAAAAGGTCAATAATTCTTTTGATGTTACTGGCAGGTAGTTTAGCAAACACCAGGCCGGAATTTATTGTTGAAGGCCGTGTTATTTCAGCTGATACCGGCGCCACCTTAAAAGGGGTGCATATTTTGTTCAGGGGCGCTTCTGTTAGTGTAATCACGGATGATAAAGGTACGTTCAGCATGTCAATGCCTTCACAGGGGGGTACGCTTGTTTTTTCATTTGCAGGTTACGAATCTAAAGAAATCAAGGTGAAAAAAGCGGGATGGCTGGAGATTAAACTGCAGGTTAAAAATCAACATGTAGCATTAGCGGAGGAGGAAGATTCTAAAATCAGAACCAGGGATTTTAAAAGAAGTCAAAAAGTTTCACCAGCAATGGGGCTGGGAACGGTTTCTTATCAGGCCGACGCCGTACAATATTCAGATGGGGAGCACTATCAGAACTGGAATACGGAGGACTATGCCGCCATACATGAAAATATTTTCCTTAACCCTGTAAATAAGCCGCTTTCCACCTTTTCCATTGATGTGGATGCAGCATCGTACAGCAACATGCGGCGGTTTATCAACAACGGCCAGCGGCCGCCAATTGATGCGGTTCGCATCGAGGAAATGGTGAATTATTTCGGGTATGATTATGAACAACCCCGCAAAGACGTTCCGTTTGCCCTCCATACCGAGCTGGGTACAGCCCCCTGGAATGAAAATCACAAACTGCTTCAGATTGGGCTGAAAGGTGTGGAAATACCTAAAGAGAACCTCCCGCCATCGAATCTGGTATTCCTGATTGATGTTTCAGGATCAATGAACAGTATCAACAAGTTGCCCTTGCTGAAATCTTCGTTCCGGTTGCTGGTAAACGAACTCAGGAAAGAAGACCGGGTTGCCATGGTGGTATATGCCGGCGCGGCAGGCCTTGTGCTTCCTTCCACCCAGGGTAATCAAAAAGAAACCATAATAGCAGCGCTTGACCGGCTGAATGCCGGAGGGAGTACCGCAGGAGGCGACGGCATACGGCTGGCGTACAGCATTGCACGGGAAAATTTCATTAAAGGTGGAAACAACCGTGTGATCCTTGCCACAGATGGTGATTTCAATATTGGCGAGTCGGGCAACGCAGCCATGGAAAGGCTGATTGAAGAAAAAAGAAAAGAAGGTGTATTCCTTACAGTACTTGGTTTCGGAATGGGTAACTATAAGGACTCTAAAATGGAAATACTTGCGGATAAGGGAAATGGTAACTATGCCTATATCGATACCATCAGGGAAGCCGAAAAGGTGCTTAAAAAGGAATTCGGAGGCACATTGTTTACCATTGCCAAGGATGTGAAGATACAGGTTGAATTCAACCCCGCAAAGGTGCAGGCGTACCGGTTGATCGGGTATGAAAACCGGGTATTGAAGGATGAAGATTTCAACAATGACAAAAAAGACGCCGGCGAACTCGGCTCAGGCCATACCGTAACGGCGCTGTATGAAATCATTCCTGCCGGAGTGGAAGATACACTGCTTCATCATGTAGATGAGCTGAAATATCAGTCGGTAAAGACAGACCCCAACGCATATAAATCGACAGAGCTGGTCACTGTTAAATTACGGTATAAGCTGCCGGATGAAAACAAGAGCAGACTTATTACTACGGTTGTAAAAGACGCTGAAAAATCATGGGAGCATACTTCGGATAATTTCAGATGGGCGGCAGCAGTGGCTTCGTTTGGCATGATACTACGTGACAGTGAGTTTAAAGGAATAGCTACCTGCGGGGAAGTAATTCAATGGGCGCAATCGGCCAAAGGCGAGGATGAGAATGGGTATCGCAGCGAGTTCATCGGGATGGTGGAAACCTGCAGCGTGTTTGCAAGCAGATAACCTTCGGGATTAATTCTGATTAATGTGAAACCTGCTTATTTTTAAGCAGGTTTTTTTTAATAAAGAATGATTCCTGAACAAATAGTAGAGAAAGCCATTCAGCGAATAGGTGAATACACTGGTAAGCAGGTAACGTTTACTGATTTTCGATATACTTCCGGCGGATGTATTAACAGCACCGGTGTAATTACAACCGGGGTGGGTAAATTCTTTATAAAATGGAATCATAAGGATGCATTTCCAGGCATGTTTGAGGCTGAAATTAGAGGATTAAACCTGCTGCGAAACTCCGGAACTGTACGGATTCCGGAGCCGCTATTTGCAGAAGAAACACAAACATACACTTTTTTACTCACCGAATATATTGCCGGCGGGCTCCGGTCTGCCAGCTACTGGGAGCAGATGGGACAGCAACTGGCAACCATGCATCAAATTACCGCTGACCAATTTGGGCTGGATCATGATAATTACATTGGATCTTTGCCTCAAAAAAATGATTTCATGGGTAACTGGACTAACTTTTTCATCAATCAGCGGTTGGAAATACAGCTTAAACGTGCCGTAGATTCAGGCAAATTGTCGCCGGTAATCCGGAAAGCCTTTAACCGGCTTTATACCTCGTTGCAGGGCATCTTGCCTGAAAGTGAGCCGCCTGCACTGATCCATGGTGACCTCTGGAGCGGTAACCTGATGACCGGACCCAGTGGGGAACCCGTAATCTTTGATCCGGCAGTCTATTATGGAAACAGGGAAATTGAAATTGCATTTACAAGACTTTTCGGAGGCTTTGATGCTGTTTTTTATACTTCGTATGAGCAAATCCGGCCGTTGACTCCGGGTTTCAATCAACGACAGGATATATATAACCTATACCCGTTGCTTGTCCATGTAAACCTCTTCGGGGGTGGGTATATTTCGCAGGTTGAACGAATAGTGAGCAGGTTCTAAAACGCGTATTGATTCCGGCGATGCCTGAAATAAGGCCGTAGCACGGCTTTTTCAAGCAGGAAAATACAGAGAAATGCGTTCAGATAGATCAACCCCTTAAAAAACAACTCCTGCCTGAACATTTGGCCCGGGTCAATGGTAAACGTCTTTTCCTTTAGGATAATTTGCTGTGGCTCGATGGATGGGATAACCTCAGTTAGCGAAAACTGTGACAACAATACCACTGCGGCAACAATACAAACTGCAATAATCCCCAATACCATAATCAGATTTTTTTTCCAAAACAGGTCAGGTTTGATGATTTCCGATAAAGGTGAAGCGGGCAGTTTACGCATCACTGTTTCGGTGAATCCGGGTTTGGTTTCAGGGATAGCCTGGTCAGATAATACCGAATTAATATTTTTAAAAACGCTGTAACGCTGTAACAAGGCTTCATCGTCGCTTATCTGAGCCATGAGTTGACGAGCCCTTTCACCGGAAAGGCTTCCGTCAATTAACTCCTGTAATTCCTTGTCCGTGATCATGTCTGTAAATATAATTTTTTATAATAAGGTCTCCATGTTCAGTGAAAAGCTGTTTTTTAATGTATCAGCCAGTTTCTTACGTGCCCTGAACAGCTTCACCTTGATCGCATTGGTTTTTAACCCTGTGATCTTTGATATCTCTTCCATATTACACTCTTTCAGATAAAAAAGTGTCAAAACCGTTGCATCCACAG
>QIDJ01000168.1 GCA_003228395.1 Flammeovirgaceae bacterium | reverse complement strand
TAGTCACGAACCAGGTTTTGTAACAGCCCGGGGCGGGTTATTTATCGGGTGTTGCCTTTTGCCGAATGAGTGTATGGATTTTACGGATGAATGAAACGTGCCTGTTACCCGGAAAATGAACAATTACCCAGGTAAAACGGAACGAATATGCAGGATGAATCAATGTGAAGCTGAATCAATGCAAATGAGATTTCAGATACATGCAAAACTGAATCTGAAGTAAAATCGTTATCTTTGGGTAAGTAAAACACTTTAGTATGATGGCCAAAATTGTATCGAACCCACACATTATGAAAGGTAAACCGGTGATTGCCGGTACCAGGATTACCGTTGAATCTATTCTGGAAAAGTTATCTGCCGGAGAAAGCAGGATACAGATATTGGAGGCACATCCACAATTAACCGATGAGGCAATTTCTGAGGCGCTGGCGTTTGCTGCCAGGGCGCTAAAATCAGACGTAGTGTATCCGGTAAACCAATGAAACTGATAGCAGACGAGGGAATTGATAAACCTATAGTTGATCATCTGCGGTCCCTTAACCATGAAATCATTTACGTATTAGAAACTTCACCGGGAATTGACGATGATAAAGTTCTGGCGCTTGCGCGGAAAGAACAAGCTGTTTTGCTTACACCAGATACCGATTTTGGAGAGTTGATCTTTAGATTAAAAGAAGTTACTTACGGCATTATCCTGTTACGATTGGCAGGTCTTACCAAAGAACAGAAACAAATCACAGTAGCGATGGCGATTAAAGACCACAAAGATGACATGCATGGAGCATTCTCGGTGGTAACCAAAAACACAATCAGGATCAGAAAACTGTAGGCTTTCAGCCTGATCCTGGTTCTTATCAGCACGAACCAAATCCGGGAAATTACCGGTTGAGGGTTCAGTTGTTTTGGATTTTATTTTATTTCATGCGTTTTTATGACATTTATCATTTCATTCCATGAATGTACCTGCCATTTTAATGCATTAAATTAAATATGCTAAATCAAACAGGGTAAAATACGGTTATACCCTGATGAATTGAACGCGTTTATAATCCTATGAATAATCCGATAAGAACCGTGATTGTGGATGACGAGCAGCAGGCACGCGACATGCTGGAACACCTGCTGATGGAAATACCGGGGGTCGAAATAATGGCCAAAGCTGAAAATGTGCAGGAAGGGTTAAAAGCGATTCAGAAATATACTCCCGAATTGATTTTTCTGGATATTGAAATGCCGGGAGCCGACGGATTTTCACTGGTAAATGAGCTAAAGTCAAACCAGATTCACTGTAATATTATTTTCGTTACGGCGCACAATCAGTATGCCATCCAGGCTATCAAACAGGCGGCTTTTGACTACCTTCTCAAACCTGTTGACCGGAATGATTTGTTGCAATCCATTGAAAGATACAGGCAAAAAAGAACAGATTCTTCCGTAGTTGAAAAAATGGATGTTCTGCTCGAACACCTGAAAGGAGAAAAGAAAATCCGGCTTAATACACGGGCGGGATTTGTGCTGATTGATCCCGCACATATCCTTTATTGTGAAGCCGACAGCAACTACACGGTTATTCACCTTACAAACGGAGTTTGTGAGACCTCCTCGCTGAACCTGGGAAAACTCGAAGTATTGTTTCCCGATAATTTTATACGGATCAGCCGTGTTCATCTGATTAATCCTTCGTATTTGTACAAGGTGAACAGGAAAGAACGGTTTTGCACGCTGGAAAATGATGGTGAATCAATCCAATTGCCCATTCCTGTCAGGAAACTAAAACGGTTGGAGTATTTGCTTGAAGAGTAAGTGTTTGTTTAACGGGGTTATTGTTGTGAGGAGTTAAATGCGTAAATGCGTAAATGATTGAATGCGTTGGGAACATTGGAATTGGGGATTTAACCGCAATGAGCGCAAAGAATGCGCGGAGGGCGCGAAGGAGGAATGAATATCGAACACCGAATTTTGAAAATCGAATTTCGAAATTTTCTGCAAACTGCTAACTGTTTATTGCCAACTGTTTTTTGCCAACTGCTAACTATTCCTCGAGGTTTCAGGTGGTTTTATGTTGAGACGAACCAGGGGTTGGTGGTTACTCTCTAAAAAGCATAATCAGGAGATTTTACTTACAACAAATCGTTATATTTGTAATCATGCAAAAGATAACTCTCACAATAAAGGATAACAGCAAACTGCATTTTTTCCTGGAACTGCTGAAACAATTTGACTTTGTAGAGATTCAAAAACCCTCATCAAAAAGAAACATTTCTTCAGCTAAATTTGATTTTTTTGCTTCCGCTGGTATGTGGAAAGGCAGAAATATTGATGCCCGCGAACTACGGGAAAAAGCATGGAAAAGAGCGAAGTAGTACTTTGTGATACGGATGTTATCATTGAGTTTTACAAAGGTAACACGGCCATTCTAAAATCACTTCAATCGTTTGGTCAGTAAAATATTGCGGTGTGTATTATTACTTCCGCCGAGTTAATACTTGGCGCGTTGAATAAAACCGAATTAGCGAAAATTAATGAGGACCTTGCCCATCTGCAGATATTATATATTGATCAGGACATTTGCGAAGAATTTTGAGATTGCAAATTTAACCGCAGTGAGCGCAAAGAAGGCGCGGAGGGCGCGAAGGAGTAATGAATATCGAACACCGATTTTTGAAAATCGAATTCCGATTTTTTATTATCTGCGCACTGTGAAAGGCTTATTGCCAACTGTATACTGCCAACTGCCAACTAATTCCCCGGCTTGATGGGTACCGGAATACCCTGTGCAGATGTTTCATCCGGTTCGGACCCCTGTGCCCCGGAAATCAAAATAGCCGCAGCGCCGCCAACAATAATAAAAGGCAATATCTTTAACCCGGCCCCCACTTTGGGTTGTACAATAAAAAGCTCACTTTTCACTGTTTTTGCTTTATTCGCTGCACTGGTAATAACCAGCCGGTATCCGTTGCCTTTGTCCAGTTTTGGGTCGAGCTGCCATTGGTAGCTGCCGTTGTTGGGGATGGACGCGGTGGTTGCCACCACTTTTCCGTCCTTTTCCAGGGTGAGCATGACCTGCCCGCCGGTCTCACTTTGCCATCTTATATCAAGCGTTTTACCCCGGCGTACTTTATCACCTGTTTCCGGCCGGAAAATGCGCACAAACGGCGGGGTGGGAATGCCGCCTAACTCCAGGATGATCTCCCCCTGCGTGTCGCCCAACTCTTCACGTGCACGCCAGATAATCTTTTTACCCGACCCGGGAAGCAATTCTTTGCCGATATCGCCGCTTATCAGCATCAACGGACTGGAATACCCGTTGTGTGAACCATACAACAGTAAGTCAAACGTCTGCCCTTCCGGCATCCGGCTTTCCAGGTCGTAGGTTATTTCTACATTGTCCCCCTTTAGTTCGGCCTTCAGGTTGGTAATTACCTGCGCTTTTAAGAGTGCGGTTGACAACAACAGGATGGCAACGGCGGGTAATTTAACGTTGATGATCATACCGGTTGAATTTCAGCCAAAAATATAAAACACAAACGGGACATTTAACAGTATTTTTTAATCTATTGAGTGAATGTAGCTGTATGCCGGATGAATGAATGGAATGAATGCATGAATGCGTAAATGGTGTTTCAGTAGGCAGTTGGCTGAGGCAATGTGACATTGAGCTTTGAGCTTTGAGCTTCGGACTTCGGACTTTCAACTTCCAACTTCCGGCTTCCGGTAGTAGCCATACCAGCGACTTAGCAGAAAAGGAAATCATGAAAAAAGTTACTTTTCCCCCATATTCCAATCAATTTTAATTAATCCTTATATTTACATTATGGAAAGGTAAAGTCGCAGCTTAAATTATCAGGAAATCTGATTCCTGAAAATGAGGTATGGATAGCAGCTTTGTCTATCCAACACGATGCTACAGTCATTACGCGGGACAGGCATTTTGAGAAACCTGAAAGAATTAGTGTGGAATTCTGGTAGTTTTCATTATTTAAGTTGCAATTCAATATTCTTTACTGCAACCTTTGGATTTCGAAATTCAGGCTTCGGATTTTCACCTTTTACCTTTTACCTTCCAGCTTCGGTCTTCCCGCCTTCGGCTACGCCAATGGCGGGCAAAGCGGACTTCGGACTTTCAACTTCCAACTTCCGGCTTCCGGTAGTAGCCATACCAGCTGCTTAGCAGAAAAGGAATAATTAAAATTCTTGCCCACACGCACCTCTCATTCTCCTAAAGGAGAGGCCAGCCGCACGGTATTATATGCTTCGGACCAATTTATTCAAAAACATGCGGGCGGGGTTCCTCCTTCAGGCCTGCCCGTCCGAATCCCGCAGGTGCGGGAGAAGGCGGGGGACCGAGGGGCAGCGTAGGGCTTCAGCCATATCGTTATACAAAAATCTGTAAAGTATTGTATATTTAACTTGTTGAATTTAAGGATTTGAAGCGAAGACTGAACATTCTCCTTCACCCGTTGCTTTTATCACTGCCATTTGCAGTAATCCTTATCCTGTTGTTACCCGATTCATTTGATAAGTACAAACTAACGCTAGACGAAAAATTCAGGCTGCCGCGGACCACTAGCTGGCACTATTACCATGACCTCGACCACGATGGCTACAGTGAAGCCATTTTAAGAACTTTAAACCTGGATGGGAGTTCAAATTTTGTTGTTTACGTACACTCCGGAGGCGTGATTGATCAGTGGAATTTCAAAAACCCCTGGGTGCCGCG
>QIDJ01000110.1 GCA_003228395.1 Flammeovirgaceae bacterium | reverse complement strand
TAATGATTTTGTAAACGGACCCGGCCGGTTCTGCGGGTTATATTTGGCCTTGACAAACCCGGTGCCTCCCGCGGGCACCTCTTCACGGATCCAACCAGGTGTGGTACATCCGCACGAAGCTCTTACATTAACAATTTTTATAGCATTGGTACCCGTGTTGGTAAATGTGAATTCGTACTCAACCGGACCGTCCACCTCGTTGATTGTTCCGAAATCATGGGTTTTATCGGAAAAAGCAAGTTCCTGTAAGGCCTGGGAGATAGTAAAATGACTGGCAAACAGAAAAACCAGAATTAAAGAAAAGTTGTAAATTTTTTTCATCGTTTTATACATTAATAATTCTTACATAAATGAGGTAACCTGTATTGTTAAGCAAATTTAACCAAGAAACACATCGGGTTACAGCATTTGAAAGAATTTACCATTTAATAACAAAATTTATTTGAATGCACTTATTATCAATTAGATTATTTTATTTGCACATGTTTTAAACAAATCGTATGGCAAGAATACTAACTGGAATTCAAAGTAGCGGCAGGCCACACCTGGGCAATATTCTGGGAGCGATACTGCCGGCAATCGCATTGTCGAAAGATGCTGACAATGAAGCATTCTTTTTCATTGCCGACCTGCACTCGCTCACCACCATTAAAGATCCGAAGCAACTGTGTGAAAATACAAAAGCAACTGCTGCGGCCTGGCTTGCATTTGGGTTGGATACACAAAAAAACACCTTCTACCGGCAATCAAAAATTCCTGAAGTTTGCGAGCTCACCTGGTATCTGAATTGCATCACTCCCTTCCCGATGCTCGCCAACGCCCACTCGTTCAAGGATAAATCGGACAAGCTTGCCGATGTAAATGCCGGTTTGTTTATTTATCCGGTACTTATGACCTCCGATATCATTGGATACAACGCTGATTTTGTTCCCGTGGGAAAAGACCAGAAACAACATCTTGAAATGACGCGAGACATCGCCAGTTCTTTTAATCGTATGTATGGCGAAACGTTTGTAGTTCCGAAGCCAATCATTGACGAACGTGTAATGACAATACCGGGTACCGATGGGCAGAAAATGAGCAAATCATATGGCAATACCATCGATATATTTTTACCCGATAAAAAACTCCGGAAAGTTATCATGTCTATTGTTACTGACTCCACGCCAATCGAAGCCCCCAAGAATCCGGATAACGATAATGTTTTTGCCCTATATAAGGTGCTTGCTTCCAATACCAAGGTAAGTGAGATGCGTGCAAGGTACGTTGAAGGCAACTATGGATACGGTGAAGCCAAACAGGCGTTATTTGAGTTGATCCTGAGCAGATTTCAAAATGAAAGAGAAGCCTTTAAATATTACATTTCCAATCCGGTAGAACTTGAAAAACGTTTGCAGGAAGGCGAAGCAAAAGCCCGCATTGTAATCAGGGAGGTGCTGTCTCGGGTTCGGAAGAAACTGAGATATTAAATTCCCCATTACCCGGCAATAAGCCACATCATAACGGTTTGCTGAAACTGACCAAACACCCGGTGTATTTTCTTTATTTATGTCAAATAGTTATCTCTCGTGAAGTTTGTACAATTGTATTCCACCACTGATTTAGAACGATACTGTCTTCCTGTTTTGTGCAGTACAAAAAACGACATTTTTTTATTGCTGATATTCAGTATTATATAACTTTAAACAGTTGATTTTGGGTGCTGCATTAATAAAAAAAGAAACGACGCTTTATGAATCTGTATCATTTTATAATACAGTACGTTATAAACATAGACCTGATTAGCTGATTTATTTGCTTATTTTCTAGCCTGATAAGCCAGTAACGATCATAAAATGACATATCACGGTGCATCTGCACCTTGGCCTGACAATCATATAATTGCTACAAATATGATCAGTGCTCCGCACCTCATATTTATCAGGTAAAGTGGCATGCTACAACACAATATGGAAGGGTACAGCGTACCCGAAATATTTATAGAATACAAATTAATCTAAAAACATAAGGTGCAGCGCACCGTCATATAAATCCTGCCATAAGTGAAATGCAATAATATATTTTAGTGAATCGGGTATTAACAACGTATCCTCTGGTGTAAGCACATTAATGGAGTGGAAAATGGGTATTAAATAGCCATTTAAAAGTACGTATTGTTGATTTTGGGTGCTACATTGCACAAAACAGGACGTAAAGTTTGTACAATTGTATTCCACCACTGATTTAGAACGATACTGTTTTTCTATTTATTCTCCGGATCGAGTTTCCAGACCTCTTCCCGGGTTTTAGCATCTACCTGCAACAAAATACGGGTTGGCGACGGTATAAGAACAAGTTTTGTTTTCTGTCCCGGATAATCGTCTATTTCAACCAAAACGCCCTGGTTTTTATCTACATCAACGCCGCTTTCATTGATGATGTAATTAGTAGCAAGGTATGCAATGGAAATCAACACCTCGTTATCCGGGCAATACTCATCATGGATATCTAAAAGCACCTCTTCAAGAAACTCACCATAATTGCCCTGAAATTCATCTTCAAGATGGTGTAATTCTTCTTCCATATGGTCATAATCCGTATGGTCATACCCTAACCCGTTCAGCGCAGTCCGTTTTTCCGCCAGTTCACGTAAGTCAGAATCAAGTTTCTCAATATTCATATTTTAAGAAAAAAAGTCATTCAAAACACAAAGCTTGTTACATTGTTTTTAACTTGCAAGTGAAATTAATTAAAATACAACTTCACCGGAATTGGATTTACAAAGCTCGTAGATGTATATTACAGAGCATCATGTAATTGAATGCAGGATAAAAATAACATAGATATGACAGAAGATTTTTTACCCATTCCCGGGACAGATCATGTTGAATTTTATGTTGGAAACGCCAAGCAAACTGCCCATTTTTATCAGCATGCATTTGGTTTCAGGCCGGTTGCACCTCCCAGGTCATTTTCGGATGATTTCGGGAAAGTGAAACTATCGTCCATTCAAACCTTTGGTGAAACCATTCACACGTTTGTGGAACGAGCAAATTATAACGGGCCATTTATGCCTGGATTTGAAAAAAGAGAAAGTCCGTTTCAGGTAGAACCGATCGGTCTGAAATACATCGATCATTGCGTGGGAAACGTGGGTTGGGGTGAAATGGATAAATGGGCCGGGTTTTATCAAAATGTAATGGGATTTAAGTTGCTTCTCACCTTGGACGATAAAGATATCTCAACGGATTATACAGCCCTTATGTCAAAAGTGGTTACCAACGGCAATGGCTAAATCAAATTCCCAATCAATGAATATTAACAAAGCATTAAACATTAAATGAGCATATTGAAATACTTCAAACTCCGGTCTCCGGTCTTGGATCTTCCAGCTTATGTAAATCTTTCCCAATAAAATAATATTTGAATAGTAATTAGTACTAAAAGCATATCCGAACATGAAACCTGAAGAAAAAGCCAGACTTTGGTTAAATAGCAACATCGACCCGGAAGCAAAAGATGAAATCCGCCGTATGCTGGATTCTCCCGACAACGCTGAACTTACAGACTCTTTTTACAAAGATCTTGAATTTGGTACGGGAGGCTTGCGGGGAATAATGGGGATCGGCTCCAACCGCATAAATAAATATACAGTAGGTATGGCCACACAGGGCCTCGCAAATTACCTGCATGCTGCTTTTCCCAATAAGGATATCAGCGTGGCCATTGCATATGACAGCAGAAATAAAAGTCCCTATTTTGCCGATATCACTGCGTCCGTTTTTTCGGCAAACGGCATCAGTGTTTACTTTTTCACCGAATTACGACCTACACCTGAACTTTCATTTGCCCTTCGGCATTTCAAATGTCAGAGCGGCGTGGTTATTACTGCTTCGCACAACCCAAAAGAGTATAACGGTTACAAGGCTTACTGGGACGACGGCGCCCAGGTAACGCCACCTCATGACGTAAACATCATCGAAGAAGTTAAAAAGATATCAGGGATCGGTGATATCAGGTTTGAAAAAAATGAGGCCTATATTCAACCTATCGGAAATGAAATTGATGCGCTATATCTGGAAGAAGTAAAAAAACTTTCACTGAATCCGGAGGTAATTTCCCGTCATAAAGACTTGAAAATCGTATTTTCTCCTATACATGGAACCGGCATCACCCTCATACCACGTATTCTTAAAGAACTGGGTTTCACAAATGTACATGTTATCAAAGAACAAGCTGAACCCGATGGAAATTTCCCGACCGTAATTTATCCCAACCCCGAAGAATCGGAAGCGATGAGCCTGGCCCTGACGAAAGCACATGAACTGGACGCCGACCTGATCATGGCTACCGATCCGGATGCAGACCGGGTAGGCATTGCTGTAAAAAATAATCATGGTGATTTTCAGTTGTTGAACGGAAACCAGACAGCCAGCCTGTTGATCCATTACCTGATTAGCCAGTGGAAAGCCAAAGGTAAAATTGATGGAAGACAGTATATCGTTAAAACCATCGTTACTTCTGAAATGATGGATGCTATTGCCGCAGAAAGCGATGTTGATTGCTTTAATACGCTGACCGGATTCAAATTTATCGCAATCCTTTTACGTGAGCTGGAGGGCAAAAAAGAGTTTATCGGAGGAGGTGAGGAAAGTTATGGATTTATGATCAGTGATTTTGTACGGGATAAGGATGCTGTTTCGGCCTGTGCCATGATTGCCGAAATGACCGCATATGCGCAGGATCAGGGCAAATCGCTGTTTGACAT
>QIDJ01000111.1 GCA_003228395.1 Flammeovirgaceae bacterium | reverse complement strand
ATGGCAGGAGTTACAAGGGAAAAAAGTACTGGGATATGATTTTGATCGTCAAAGGCCCATTGATAATTATATTGTAGATTTTTATTGTAAAGATTTACAGTTGGCTATCGAAATTGATGGAGATTCCCACGGTTACGAAAAGGTTATACGCAATGATGAAAAGTGCCAAATTAAACTAGAATCACTTGGAGTGAAGTTTTTACGATTTGATGACATGGATATAAAAACTAACCTGAGTGATGTAATGGAAGAGATTGAGCAATGAATCAGGCAAAATTCACCCACCCTTGCCTTCACGTAGCCGCTATGTCGAAGCAAGGCCTAACCCCTCCAAGGAGGGGAATATGTAATATAGATCAAAAGTGAATGTATCATTAGTTGTTAAGTATTATGAAAGAAGGAAGAAATGATCAATAGGGTAAAGCATAATGAATTAACTATATGAAAATTAAATCCATAGACTACTGGAAGCAGGACATGGGCAATACACGCCCGTATGCCATTTCGTACAAAACCATTGATGAAGTAGAAGCCGCCTTTCTTGAAATAAGGCTTGAAAATGGTATTACCGGTATTGGATCGGCAAATCCAAGTACGTATGTAGTGGGTGTATCCACGGACGATGTACACGCCAAACTCAACGAAGGTGCGCTGGAATATCTGATTGGCCGCAACATTCATGAAACACCTGCCCTTTGCCAGGAACTTGTTGACAAGTTTCCCGAAAATCCCGGAATCCGTGCCGTAGCTGACATTGCGCTCTATGATGCGTTTACCCGGCATCTGGATATTCCGCTTGTTGCCTATTTTGGACAGAAAGTGGAGAAAATGGCTACATCGGTTACCATCGGTATTAAGAATGTAGAGGAAACCCTGGAAGAAGCCCGGGGTTATTTTGCCGGCGGGTACAGGATTCTGAAAGTGAAATTAGGAAAAAGTGTGGATGAAGACGTGGAGCGTCTGGTAAAATTACGGGAACAGTTCGGGTACGAGCAAAAAATCAGGATTGATTGCAATCAGGGGTATTCAGTGGAAGACCTAAAACAATTTTTTCAGCAAACTGCAGCGCTGGATATAGAGTTAAACGAACAACCCCTTCCTGCGGATCAGATTGATGAAATGAAAGCGCTGACCGATGAAATCAAGGACACCGTGGCGGCTGATGAAAGCCTGGTTACGCCGGAAGATGCTTTTCAACTGGCAGCGCCCCCGCGGGCAAGCGGTATTTTCAATATCAAACTGATGAAATGCGGCGGGATACATCAGGCCAGGAAAATAACCACTATTGCCGAAACCGCAGGGATCGACCTGATGTGGGGCTGTAACGACGAAAGTATAGTAAGCATTACCGCCGGTTTGCATGCCGCGTTCAGCTCGGCAAACACCAAATACATCGATCTGGATGGCAGCCTCGACCTGGAGACGGATGCCGTAAAGGGAGGTTTTATTATGGAAGATGGCTATATGCGCCCTAACGGAAAACCCGGACTGGGTGTGGAAAAAATATAGGACACCTGTCAATTCCGGTTGTAATATCCGGCTCCGTGCTAATTGAACGTGTGCGGCAGATTGTATGCCGGCATAGCGCTTTTAACCCTTTACCTTACTTCTGGTCATTTCTGAGCGCCACATCGTACCTGTATCAGGCAAATGTTGATTATAATTTATGGTTTCTGCGTACTATATTTACAATACACTAAACAATACGTTATTACTACGCTATGAAAACTTTGCACCTGAAAGAAACCATTGGCCTCAGCTTCATTTTTATTTTAATGACTTTGAGCCTCCACGCCCAGAACGAAAAATGGGAGCAGTTATTTAACGGCAAAGACCTCGGCGGATGGGAACATACCGGCCCCGGGGAATTTATTGTCGAGGAGGGGGTATTAAAAACATCAGGAGGAATGGGACTGCTGTGGTATTCAAAAGAAAAGTTTCAAAACATTGTGCTCCGTGTGGTTTATACCGTTCGGAATAACGATGCAAATTCGGGTGTATTTATCCGCTTACCGGAGGCACCCACTGATCCGTGGATGGCCGTAAATACCGGATATGAGGTGCAGATCGATAACGGATTCCGACACCTGCACGACGATTATCATTGTACCGGCGTGCTGTATTCCTTTACAAAAGCCGCCGCATATCCTCAAAAGCGACCGGGAGAATGGAATACAATGGAGATCACACTGGAAGGGCCGCATACCGTTGTGTTTGTCAACGGAAAAAAAGTAACCGATTTTAGAGAAGGAGATGAAGTCCCGGCGGAAAAAAGATGGTTCGAACCCGACCGCGGCCCAAGGCCCGATGCCGGTTATATCGGTATTCAGAACCACGACAATGCATCCGTGGTGTTGTTTAAGGAAATTTCCGTTAAACGGCTAAAATAATTTGATGCGGCACAGGAGCACGGCGGGCACGCAGTCGCTGCGCCAGGCTTTAGTCATGGCATGATTCCGAGTCACGCCATGACCGTATGAATGTTCAATTCAACCCGATATTGATGGCAACAACAATGGCTACTGCCCCCAGCGCCAGCAAAAGCAGGTATTTCTTAATAATAAAACCAAACCACTCGTCGTATTTAATACCTGCTGCAGCCAGGATGGCCATCAATGCACCATTTGTAGGTGTAATCAGATCGGTCAGGCCTGAGCCAAACTGATAGGCAAGGATGGTAACCTGCCGTGCCAGGCCAATCAGATCCGATAACGGTACCAGTAATGGCATGGTCAGCACCGCCTGGCCGCTTTGACTTGGTACAGGCACATGAAGCAGCGTATGCGCCACCATCATTCCAAGCGCTGATAGCTGCACGGGCAACTCCGAAATGGGTGTGAATAAGCCATGCACAATAGTGTCGATGATTCTGCCGTCTTCCAGTACGACATAAATACCTCGTGCGAAGCCGATTAACAGTGCAGCAAACGCCATTTCCTTAAATCCTTTGATATATGCCTGGGCTGTTCCTGTAAGCCCGAGTTTACCAACCAGACCGGCCACTACACCCATTATAAAAAATATGGCCGATAATTGATTGAAATCCCACTCCAGTTTCAGAATACCATATACCATCACGGCAAACGTGAGTACCACCATTCCCAATATCACATACGATCGGGCATCTGAACTTTGATCCGTTGGTTCATTTTCATTCAAAACAGGATCTGTTCTGGTTTTATATGCATAGCGTATAGTCCAGAATATCCATAAACTGAGGGCGATAAAAAGAAAAACAAGCCGGAAGCCACCTCCGGACAATAAGGGAATTTGTGCAAGTTTTTGAGCGATCCCCACCTGAAAAGGGTTTATCGGGCTGAACGAGGAGGCCACAAATGCCGATCCTGCGCTCATGGAAACCGCGACCATTGGTTTAAACCCAAGGCTGTTAGTCAGAATAAGCAGCACAGGAATAAGCGCAATGATTTCTTCCTGCATATTTTCCAGCGCTCCGCCCGTAGCGAAAGCGATTGAAACCAGTATTATAATGATTGATTCTTTGCCATGAAACCTCGTAGTGAGCCAGGAAACACCTTTTTTCAATGCCTTCGTTTGATCAACCACAGTAAAAGCGCCTCCGATCAGAAAAACAAGAAATATAATATCGCTGGCTTCAATCATACCCCTTGGTATTGCTACGATGGCATCAAAAAATCCGACAGGTGAAGGCGGAACTTCATGATAACTTCCTGATATCACCACTTCGCGCCCGGTTTGTTCATCGGTTTTACGGTCATATTCTCCAGAAGGAATCAGATGACTCAACATCATACCGATCAGAATAAAAAGCACCAATAAGGTTAGCGGGTGGGGAAAGGCTAATTTTTTCATCAAAATCAAACGTAATTCACCGCAATGTAATAAAAAAAAAGGCTGTTCCTAAGGTAACGCTGGTAGGTGAAAAGATATAAAGAATAGGAACAGCCTTAATCGTTAGGAAACCGAAGCATTATTCAGGCAATGTGCCAAATACGTAATCCCATAGCAGGGTGCTTACGCCAAATGCTTTTGTTTCCGGATATTTATAATGATGTAATGCATGGTATTTCCATAGTTTTTTCATTGGCGGATATGTTGGTGATTTGATTCGGTGTTGGGCATAATGAAGTCCGATATATAACATGTATCCGATCAGAAAGCCCGGGAAAAAGGCTACGGCGTAAAACCCCATGATCAGGTAGAACAATCCAAAAAAGAGTGAAATGAGCACCAGCGCCGGTAGGGGAGGCATGGCCAGTCTTTCCGGATCTCTGGGATACTGGTGATGGATGCCATGAGCCACATGCTGTATTCTGAGCCATGTCGTATTGGTAGTTTTTGTATGATAGCCGAAACGGTGAACAATATATTCCGAAAACGTCCAGGTAAGCCAGCCCGAAAAAAATAACACGACGATCAACCATATCTTTATGTCGGTTTCAGTAAAGGAATAATACAAAAAAGCCAGGGCAATAAGTGTGTGCATGATCACCGGAACATAAATGGAAGTCCGGGTGATTTTTTCCATAAATTTTGATTGAAATAACGCCCCTTTTTCTTCTTTGCGTGGTTGTAGCTCGACGGGTATATCCATATTAATAAACTAAATTTCAATTTTTTAGACTGGGTCAAAAATACATAGCTGGTCTCGACAAATAAATGACATTTGTCAGCATTTATGATTATTTTATTCACATTTATGATTTTACCGATGAAGTTATTTTTCCAAGTACAATTTATTCCGTTTATCAAAAACAGTTGTTAAGATCAACATAATTTTGATTTAAATTGCCC
>QIDJ01000043.1 GCA_003228395.1 Flammeovirgaceae bacterium | reverse complement strand
ATAAAAAATGTTAAAAATTTCAGGGCTCTGGTTTTAAGCCTACGTAAACATAAGTAAAAAAACATTTTTTTTGTATAAAAAGTGCATACTTAAATAAGAAAATTACACAAAATGATAAAACTACTCTTCTTTTTTCGCCATTAAGAGCTCCACTTCAGTATAAGATATGGTGTCAAGGGCAGCAAGTATTATATCACGATGTGAATTAAATTCGGTCCGGTTTTCATTTATTATAGGCTCGGAAGGAGGGAGCTGCACTTTCATTGCATCAATCTGCACGCCATTTTTCCAGAACCGGAAACAAACATGGTTGCCATTCGCTAATCCGGTTCTGCCAACATATCCAATCACTTGCCCTTGTTTTACTTTTGTACCCGGTCGTATGCCGCTTGCTATTTTCACCATGTGAAGATATCCGGTCGTATAATTTCCGTTATGTTTTACTTTAACATAATTTCCGTTGAATTGATGATATCGGGCTTCCTGTATGATTCCATCACCCACACTCCGGATGGGCGTACCCTGCGGGGCGACAAAATCTGTTCCACGGTGTGCTTTCCATCGTTTCTGCACCGGGTGATACCGCCTGCCGGAATACCGGGAACTTATTCTGGAAAATTTTACGGGGTATCTCAGCAACGCTTTCCTCAGGCTTTTCCCCTCTTCATCAAAAAAATCAAATCCATTGCCCTGATCATAATAAATGGCATAGAAGTCGTTGCCGGCATGCTGAAAGTACGCCCCTTCAATAGTAGCTAAACCAACAGGATGATCATCTACCGTTTCTTCTTCAAAGTATAACTTGAATTTATCGCCGGGGTACAGATGAAAAAAATCTATCTGCCATGCAAATATATCAGCAAAATCATTGGTTAGCTGGGGAGATAGATTCAGGTCATCCATTGTTTCCGCAAGCGAGGAATTGATAGTACCTGCTGCAAAACGTTGAACCCATTTCGTTTCCTTCACCTTTTTTTCTACATGTAATGAGTCTTCCAGGTTGAAAATAACATATTCAACGTCTGAAGGTTCATAAACTACCGCACGGAGCGTCTGGATTGAATCCGGATTTAATAAAAATGTTATCTTTCTGTTTGGCACCATCTTACGTACGTCAAAAATGCCCTTAGATGCTTCTGATAACCCGTAGATGGTTTCATGATCTACGTTGTATTTTGCCAGCATAGTGGACAGGGTTTGATTTCGCCGTACTTTTTCCTCAACTACAATAAGACTGTCAATTTCAAATCCATAAAGCATTTCAGGTTCTGCCAGAGTAACATGTAGGGTATCAACCGGTGTTTCATTATTTGAACTGACGGCAGGTTCAACCCCGAAAGGAAGCAGATACGGGGCAGCATAAACCAGCGCCACGAAGCTCAATAAAACGGTACCAATAGCGATATGCTTTTTTTTCATGCTTTTTTTGAACGCAAAATCCGGTGCAATATTACAGAATTATGAAGAATTAGTGTATAATCAAGGTGTTGCATTATAAATTGTCGAAAGCAAACCCACCTCACTGCCCCGGTTACTTCCGGTTCCTTAGCATTTAGATTTTTTTCCTGGCAAGCCTCAGACTATTGAAAACTACGGAGAGCGAACTAAACGCCATAGCGCCTCCGGCAATCATGGGGCTGAGCAGAAATCCGTTTACCGGATATAAAATACCTGCAGCAACCGGAATAGCCACTACATTATAGAAGAATGCCCAGAACAGGTTTTGACGAATGGTCTTGTTGGTGGCCTTCGCCAATTGAATCATTTTCAGGATTTTGGTAAGATCTCCCTTCAGAATGGTAATAGGTGCGGTTTCCATGGCTACGTCGGTTCCATCGCCCATGGCAATTCCCACATCGGCCTTTGCAAGGGCAGGGGCATCATTGATGCCATCACCAGCCATCCCGACTACATAATTTTTGTTCTGATAGTCCGTAATGACTTCCAGCTTTTGTTCCGGATAGACTTCAGCATAACAGGCATCGATATTTACCTTATCAGCCACATAGCCGGCCACCTGCTCATTATCCCCGGTCAGCATTACAATACGTATTTTTTCGGAATGCATTCCTTTTACTGCATTTGCTGCATTTTCTTTGATTTTATCACCAATTCCGAATGCAGCTACGGCTGCTCCATCCCGTACAACCACCACAATGGTTATCAGGTCATTTGCCCACGTACTAAGCTTGTTGCTAAATTCAGCAGAGAGGACCACCCCGTTATCCTGAACATATTTGAGGCTTGTGATCAAAAAAGATTCGTTGTTTATGTTGCCTTTGATACCGGCGCCGGTGAGATTCTTAAAATCAATAACATCCAGGGAGGATTTATATCCCTGCGCTTCCAGAAATGAAACGATGGCATTTGCAAGTGGATGAGTAGCGTGTTTTTCAAGGCTTAATACCACTTCCTTCAGATAGTCTTCATTTCCCTGATCTCCGTTTTCCGACAGATACCACTTTATCACCTTTGGCTTACCTTCGGTAATGGTACCGGTTTTGTCAATGCACAGTACATTCATTTCACGGGATTTGCTAAGTGCAGATGCGTCTTTTACGAGAATACCCATGCCGGCAGCTTTACCAATGCCAATGGTAACCGCCGTTGGAGTAGCCAGTCCGAGGGCGCAGGGGCAGGCAATGATAAGCACTGACACCAGGATTACAAACGCGTATGTAAACGATGGCTCGGGCCCAAATACCATCCAGATTGTAAAACTGAAGATAGCTATGAGGATTACCACAGGTACAAAAACTGCGGTAACCTTATCTGCAAGCTTTTGTTCTTCCGCCTTGGATCCCTGCGCCTGTCTGACCATTTCAATGATTCTCGAAAGCAATGTCTGGCTACCCACACCCGTAGCTTCCATCTGAAATGATCCGTTTTCATTGATGGTACCTGCAAGTACTTTATCGCCGGCTCTTTTCTCAACTCCCAGCGATTCACCCGTAACCATACTTTCATTTACAGAGGACGCTCCTTTTATTACAATCCCGTCAACGGGCACTTTATCGCCTGGCTTTATGACCAGTACATCTCCTGTCCGGATGTCTTCGATGTCCACTTCAATTTCCGAACCATCGATTAGTTCACGGGCTTTCTTTGGCTGAAGGCCGATCAGTTTTTGTATAGCGCCTGTTGACCTCTTTTTTGCCCTTGTTTCCAGTAAATTACCTGTCAATATAAGGGTTATTATTACCGTTGCGGATTCATAATACACATGTGGTTCCAGGCCCCATTGTATCAAATAGGTTGGGAAAAATGTATTAAAAAGACTGAACAGAAAGGCAGCTCCCGTACCAAGAGATATTAACGTATCCATATTGGTCGTTCGGTGTTTAAGTTTTTTCCAGGCGCTCACATAAAAATGCCTGCCTGAATAAAATATTACCGGCAGGGTAAGCACGAGCAGGATTATATTTTTAAGCGGAAAGTCGCCCACAAACATAGAGAAGACGAATACAGGCAGGGTAAAGGCTATGGAAACAACCAAACCTGTTTTTTGCTTCCGGTATGCTTTCGCCTCTTCCTTCTTCAGCGTTTCAGGGCTGGCCCCTACAACAAGCTCATATCCGATACTGACAATCTGCTTGCCAAGATCTTCAATCTCCACGGTCTCCGGATCATATTCAATCAGCACATTATTTGCTGCATAGTTTACCTGTGCATTTTCAACACCTTGCTGTGCCTTCAGGATTGTTTCCACGCTGTTGGCGCAGGCAGCACAACTCATGCCCTTAACCGGATAAATTTCCTTTACCATAATTCAGACTAAATTAACAAAGGTAAACAGTTTGGGTGAGAGATGACACTTTATAGCAGAAAGCAGCCATTCAGATTTGAATGGTTTTCCATCTTCCCCGCTGAAAAAAAATGACATATACCACCGATAAAAAAACTTCCGTTACCGCGATTGCCAGAAATACGCCGGACGCATGCATCTCAAAATTTACTGCAAGTACATAAGCCAACGGTAACTGCAACATCCAGTATAGGAAAAAGTTGATGATTGTTGGAGTCCGGGTGTCTCCTGCACCATTGAAAGCCTGGCTGATTCATCATGATTTTTTTCACCTACACGGCGCGCTACCATTGCCGTAGTAGCTATCGCCAGGCCAATGGCAATGGCATACACAAGAAATATGACTGATTCCGTAAGCCCGATGGTGGCAATGGCATTAATGCTTACTCTGGACACAAAAAACACATCTACCACGGCAAATAGTGATTCCATGACCATTTCAAGGATCATAGGTACGCTTAGCAGGAAAATTGCCCGGTTGATGCTCCCTGTGGTGAAATCCTTCTCCCTGCCTGTAGCCGCTTTCAGCAAGGCGAAAAAATGCTTAATACGATATATGTATGATTGATCATTCATTCATTATAAATACTGATAAGATGAAGAGAAAAAATTAAACCGGATACAAAGCTGAGGATCCGGCCTCACCGGAACCTACACGTTGAATACGACGGTTGCAAGGATGAACTTCATGAATGATCTGATTGAACTGGAAGGCAATGCAATGCAATTAATTGCCTTTTTCAAATATGATACCTTATTTGCATGATGAATGATAAACGCTGCCGACCGGGTACCCGGTATCTGATGCGTTATTTAACTGTAAAATATCAAGTGTATGAAATTTTCAAACCTAAGATTTGAAACTGGCTGTATTAAGATGATGATACTCTTAATCTGCATGCCGCTGTTTTTTGCATGCAATAATACCGGTGAACAAGCTGAGAACGGGAAATGGTATAAAGGCAACCTGCACACACACTC
>QIDJ01000395.1 GCA_003228395.1 Flammeovirgaceae bacterium | reverse complement strand
TAACATCCGTCTCACGCTCCCCATACCGACAACACCAGTTTCCGGGCTCCTCCGTGATTGCGGTGCTCGCACAGGTAAATGCCCTGCCAGGTCCCCAGGTTTAGCCGGCCGTTTGTAATGGGTATCTGCACACTTACGTCAAGCATAGATGTTTTGATATGCGCCGGCATGTCGTCAGCACCTTCAAGTGTATGCCGGTAGTAAGATGCATTTTGCGGGACCATTTTATTAAAATGGCTTTCAAAGTCATCCCGCACGGTAGGATCTGCATTTTCATTGATGGTAAGGCTGGCAGAGGTATGCTTTATAAATACCTGAAGCATACCGTGCCGTATTTTGCTGATTTCAGGCAAAGCATGTACGATTTCATCCGTAATCAGGTGGAACCCCCTGGATTGCGGCCGGAGGTATATTTCATTTTGTAAAAACATAATCAAAGTTAATCAGTCCGGTTAACTTTTTCCTGTTTTCCATCATGAGGCATTCCCGTTGCTTATAAGCAACGGGTTCTCAGGTTTATATGGCTAAAGCCGGAGTTAATTTTGTTTTTTAATTTGTCCCGCAAACGGGACGGGAATTTTTAATTTCAATCATTTGATATCTGATCAGACAAATGTTTTTTTGGGCTACTTACCAGTTTTAGGAAATAAGTCGCACAAATTAGTTATCCTGACGCCATTCATACGCACCCAGGTCCGGCAGGCTGTCACGGGCGACTCCGTCCAGGTCAGATTCAATTCCTGAAAAGATACCGGCATTTATAGCAGGCGATAATGAATCAATATGGTAATCAAACCCAAACGGATTGATAAAAAGCGGGTCTGCATTCAGCAGGTTGTGATTAATGTCAAAATCCAGAATAGTGGTTTTTAGGATGCTGTACGCGATCGAAGCCTGAAAATCAGTTCCACCATCATTGTTTAATATGATTTCATCATTGAAGTCACCCCAGATGACGCTGTTCAGCACATTCAGTTTTACATCCCCGGTCAGGACACTCCCATCAGCTAGCGCCAGGTTGTCGGTTACGGCAAATACCGGGTTTTCGCGAAAAAACAAAAACGAAAAGTTAGCGAACGTACAGTTTATATACCGGTAATTGCCGCCTGCAAAATTTCCTACTGCAAATTCCGCACAATTGTTCACCAGGCAGTTCACTGCTTTCAGGTCTGAGGTAAAGGTAATAAGCCCTGTCCTTGACATATTTTCGATCTTCACACTTTCGAGTACCAGGTCTGGAATGGTATCTTTATCAGGTGTGCCCAGCCAGATACCGTATTCGGAATTCCGTATATCTGTATAGGATATCCGGTTATCTTTACTTCCTTCGAGAAAGAAAATGCCGCCCCACTGGCCGGGGGCATTTTCAAATTTTTCATCCAACCGGTCATTTAAAAAGGAGATTCGCTGACCGGGTGTACCCTGGGCGTTTATGGCACCTTTTACAAATATGGAAGATCCCTTGTGTGAAAATATGCTGGTTCCCGGCTCGATGGTAAGCGTGCAGAGGCTGTCCACAAGTATGGAATTGAAGATTACATACGGCCTGCTACCCGACCACACTGAACTGCAGACCAGAATGGAGTCATTGAAAAAGAATGCGTCCTGCCCCCATGCAACGAGTTGAACCTGCTGCCGGTTGCCGTTGGTTTCAAACAATACGGCGTCTTCCACAATAAAAGGGAGGTCTTCATCCTTCTGGTCAATCAATGCATCCACCAGCACGAGCATGCTGTCACCCCCCAATAACCTGAAGTTTTCAAACGACCGGTCTTTCAGGCCGTTTACGGTAATGGCGAAGGGCGATACATCACCTCCTTCGATTTTTACAGAAGAAATATTTACCGCTCTGGGATCGTCGCTATATACGATGAACCTTTTAGTAATCGTCTGTGTATCAGTAAACACGGTGTCAAAAAGTACGGTATCAGCTGAAAACCGTAGTTTAACGGCAGGGTCAGATGTAAAGATCTGCTCATCAGGCTGGCACGACAGTATAAAAGTTGCTGCAGCCAGCAGCAGACAAAGACAGGTAAGCTGTAATTTTTTCATGAATGCTCCCGGGTGAAAACGAACAACCGGCCTGATTATTTTAGTAAGATACACCCGGTGGTTATTAATCCATGCTACCTTCACTCATCCTTGCTGCATGATCGGCAAGACGAAGTTTTTCAATGAACAGGCCTATTTCACCGTCCATAACGGTTGGCAGGTTATGTTGTGAATATCCGATCCGGTGATCGGTAACCCTGCCCTGGGGGTAATTATAAGTACGGATCTTATCCGACCGATCGCCGCTCCCCACCATCGATTTACGTTGTGCTCCCACCTCTTCATTGTGTTTTTTAAGCTCTATTTCATACAATCGCGACCGTAATACCTTTAGCGCTTTGTCAAAGTTCTTCAACTGTGATTTCTGATCCTGGCAGGTGACTACAATACCTGTAGGAATATGGGTAAGCCGAATGGCAGAATAGGTCGTATTGACCGATTGCCCGCCCGGGCCGGAAGAACAATAGGTATCTTTTCTTACCTCATTCATGTCTATTTCCACTTCCACTTCATCCATTTCGGGTAACACGGCGACTGAAGCGGCCGAAGTATGCACCCTGCCCTGTGTTTCGGTGGCCGGCACACGCTGTACGCGGTGCACCCCTGATTCATACTTCATCTGGCCATACACATCTTCGCCTGATATGGAGCTTACAATTTCTTTGTATCCTCCGGAAGTGCCCTCCTGAAAATCCATGATCGACATTTTCCACCCCAATTTTTCAGCAAACCGCTGATACATCCTGAAAAGGTCGCCGGCAAAAATGGCAGCCTCATCGCCACCGGTGCCAGCCCTTATCTCCAGGATCACATCTTTGGAATCATTTGGATCTTTTGGGATCAGCATCTGCTTCAATTCTTCTTCTATTTGTTCTTTTTTCGGATTCAGTTCTTCCATTTCCGCCTTTGCCATTTCCCTGAACTCCGGATCTTTTTCTGTATTCAACACGTCTTTGGCCGATTCTATATTGCTGAGCACATTCTGGTATTCTTCATATTTTCTGACCACTTTTTCGAGATCCTTGTATTCTTTGTTGAGTTGCGAATACTTCTTCATATCCGTGATGATATCGGGCTGCACCAGGAGCTGGCCTACTTCCTCAAACCGGTGTTTTATTTCTTCAAGCTTGTCAGTCATGAATTGAAGGTATTGATTGTTACAATGGGCAAAAGTAACAAAACATGTGATTCCATGTTTCCTTTATTATTATTAGTACCACATTTGTCCGTTTATTACTTTTATACTATGAAAATCGGAAGAACAGAAGCATGCGGATTTGCAGTTTTTTCTGTAATGCTGTTTATGGTTGCCTGTAGAGGAGAAATAAGCCATGAAGACCGTAAAGCAGCCGGCCAGGGCATGATAAACCAGGAAGTAAAGAAAGTAAGCCAGGCTGATATTTTTGCAGCTGGCCTGTTGCGTGGAAGGCAAATTGCTGAAGCAGCCCAGCAATCACTGGGTAAAAAGCTGAAGGAAACCATGGTAAACAAAGGTGTGTATGAAGCGATCAGGTATTGTAATATACAGGCTTATCCTCTAGTGGATTCACTTTCAACGTCATACCGGGCACATATCAAAAGAGTAAGCCTGAAGCTTCGCAACGCGGATAACGCACCCGATAGCCTGGAAGATGTTTTATTAAATGCCTATCAGTACAACGCGGACAACAACATGGCTTTGCAGGATAATATTGTTTCGCTGGATGAGAAATACCTGTTATATACAAAACCGATACGTATAGGCGATCCTGTTTGCCTCAAATGCCATGGTAAAGCAGGCAGTGAAGTTTCGGATGAGACTTTTTCACTGATTAAATCGCTGTACCCGGCCGACAGCGCCACCGGCTATAAAATCAAGGACCTTCGCGGTATGTGGAGCATACGCCTTCCGGTGAAAGATATTGTGAATGCCATGGAGGAATGATGATATAATGCTTGAATGCGTAAATGATTGAATCCTATCTATAAACTGTAGATCAAATGAAAAAACTCACCTTGCTTACCCTCACACTCACCCTGGCGACAATTTGCTATGGGCAGAATGAAAAATTTTCTGTTGAAGATGTGCTGAGCGCTTCGTTTCCGGCATCACTCACCCCGGCGCCAAAATCAGCCGGCATCGCATGGGTGCAAAATGCAGAAGGTGTGCGAAATATATGGTTTGCCGGAGCGCCGGATTATAAAGGCCGCATGGTTACGGATTACAATCAGGATGACGGCCAGGTAATAAGCAACCTGCAGTTTACCCTAGATGAAAAAAGCCTCATCTTCGTACGCGGAGGTTCGCCGAATAACAGCGGTGAAACACCTAATCCTACGCTTATTCCGGAAGGAGCCGAACGGGCTATATGGATAATCGACATTGCCTCTTCCGAAAAACGAAAACTTGCTGAAGGAAATGGCCCTGCGGTTTCCCCCGGGGGGGAGGTGCTCGCATATCTTAAAAGCGGGCAGGTCTGGAGCATCGATCTGGAGGACACGGCAGCGAAACCATCAAAAATGTTTATCATCAGGGGCAGGGCCGGTTCATTAACGTGGTCACCTGACGGGTCGGCGCTTGCATTTGTCAGCCGCCGCCGGGACCATGGATATATTGGGGTTTTCAGAATAGATGAAAAAAGGCTCACCTACCTGGATCCGAGTGTTGATCATGACGCAGCGCCCGCCTGGTCGCCGGATGGCCGGCAGGTGGCCTTTATCCGGCGTCCGAATGAAGACGATATCCTGCCCTTTATGCCCCACAGGTCTGCTTTGCCCTGGT
>QIDJ01000377.1 GCA_003228395.1 Flammeovirgaceae bacterium | reverse complement strand
GGCCAGGGCGATGGACCTGGTTCCAAAGCGCTTGACCCCAAACCTGCAGATCACACCTCCAAGAACGTGCAGAGCCAGGCCGACGGCGAACTTTATTGGAAAATATCCGAAGGTCGTGGCAATATGGTAGGCTGGAAGCATGTACTTAAAGAGCAGGACAGATGGGACCTTGTAAACTACGTAAGAACACTCGCTAAATAAACAAAATTAAGATTAGAAAGGAATTATCAACCATTAACCAACAACACACAATTATGAAAAACAAACGACTGAGAAACAACATTTTGTATTCTATGCTGGTACTGTTCATTGTGGCATACCTTACTGCATTCACATCGTCAGTACACAATGATGTGTCTGTAAAAAACAAGGTGCCCGGCCCGGAACAATGGGAAGGGTACAAATCATGGTATAAAATTACAAAAACACCTAATACAGGCGATCCTACTGGTTTCCTGGATAAAAAGCACCGTGGAACCGGAGCAATGAGGGACATTTTCATCAATGATACCGGTAAAGCAACCAATTTGGGCGAAGCGGATTTTCCGTATCCGGAAGGGACAGTGATTGTAAAAGAAGCATTTAAAAATCAAAAAGATTATGATGCACAGAAGAAGCCCGAGTTAACCATCATGGTTAAACTGGCTTCCGGTACCTCTCCATCAACAAACGACTGGATGTTTTTTATGGGCGGAGACGGAAAATTGAGTGGTACAGGTATGGATACAAAATGGGGTAAGTTTTGTGGCAGTTGTCATATAAATGCCATTGCCGGTGATTATACCTTTATGAATCATACATTTAAAAATTAAACGATTATAACTAAACGGTTTATCAGTTAAATAAACACTGTTCAATATGCCCTGACTTCAGAAGTTCTGAACAGGGTATATTTTTTGGCTTTACAACGAATTTAATCAGGAATGGCTTTATAACCGAATGCTAAAATGTAAGAATGCTAAAATGCTTAAATAAGTTTTTACAGATCAGGGCAACCGGGAAAGAATTAGTCAAAATGAACAATAATCAACATTTACGCATTCAATCATTTATGCATTTAGTCATTTCCAATAATACACTGGAACTATTTTATTTAGTAGCGATGAATTTAAACAGGCTCCGGAAATTTATCTTGTCGGTCATTTTAAGCGTGAGCTTGGTGCAGGCGGCTTACAGTCAGGAGAAGACATATCTGTATTATACCGATGCGGTTTACCAACGAATATTGCGGGTAGGTCAGGATGGCGATGATTTTGAAGAGATCGTAACCGATGGCCTTGGGTTTCCCTGGCGGATTGCGATTGATGAGAAGGGCGGGAAAATTTACTGGACCAATGTGGATTACAATCTTGTGCAACGTGCCAATGTGGACGGATCTGAAGTAGAAAACCTGCTTGTTGTAACGTATCCGCAGGGAATTGCCGTAGATACCGAAAGGGGTAAGATATACATTGCAGAGGCGGGTACACCGCAAATTCTGGTGGCAGACCTCAACGGTTCAGGACTGGATACCATTATAGCTACCGGGTTATCTGATCCGGATGATATTGTGCTGGATCAGGAGCATAAAATGCTTTATTGGGTGGATACAAGCCTGAAAAAAATAATGAAGGCCGGCACACAGAGTTCTCATGCTGAAGTTCTGATTGATTCAATATACACTGCCGATCCTACGGCGCTTGCCATTGATTCTGAAAATTTAAAAATCTACTGGGCCGATGCGGGTTCAAAGCGGATACTTAGGGCCGAACTTGATGGAACACACGTAGAGCAGGTGCTTGCAGAATTGAATCACCCCGACGGCCTGGCGATTGATCCGCAAAATGGATGGATTTACTGGTCAGACAAAACATTGCAGAAGATTTTCCGGGCTGACGTTGACGGTATGAACATCATCGAAATTACTTCGGAAGAGATCACGGATTTTCATTTTGGAATTGCCTTGTGGAAAGCCGGTAGCAGATAGACTGGTTGTGTTGTCTGTGGCCTTAAATTGAACTAATGAAATGACCTGTATGTTTAAAACAATAAAAGATACATTATGGACAAGAATACAGGTTTTGAAAAAATTGCCTTAAAATACGGATTACTGTCAACTGCAGGATTGATCGCGTACTTTTTATTGATGAATCTTGTCGGGCTGGCGTATGTGGTAGAACTGCGGTATCTTAACTTCCTGATTCTCTCGTATGGTATCTGGCTGGCGTTAAAAGAGTATCTTCGCCAAACGGGTGATGAAATCGTGTATCTTCGCACACTTGCACTCGGAGCTTTTACTTCACTTACGGCCGCGCTTCCGTTTGCCATATTTATTTTCGTATATATGAGCAATGATACGGTATTTATGCAGTATGTAGTGGAAAATGAAATGTACGGCCAGTATCTGAACCCCTATATAGTTGCGTTTCTTATCTTTTTTGAAGGCATGCTGTCCGGTTTTTTCATCGCATTTACATTGATGCAATATCTTAAAAAGAGTTATCTGAACAGCGGGGTTTCATAACTGTCGATAAGAAACTATTGATGACAGGAGCGCCTTTTGGACATGAAGGCGTTTTTTGTTTTTAATGAAATACAAATAGAGGTTTATACCAGCGTGCATCAATTAAAGAACCATAATTTTACCGACATGGCTATTACCATTACAAGGAGAATGCGTTTCACCCACTTTTCTCCTTTTTCAACCTGCCAGCGGCTTCCGATCCATCCACCCGCAGAATTGCCGATGGCCAACGTGAAACCCCAGAGCCAGTTAATTTTTCCATTGATAACGAAAATGACGATGGCAAATACCGTGTAAATCAAAATAATAAATACCTTGGCGCTATTGATCCGGATCAGGTTCATGTGATTCACAAGCGACAGTACTGCAATGATTATAAATCCTACACCTGCCTGTATAAATCCTCCATATATCCCTACGAAAAAAAACAGGATCACGCCCCAAATCCGGTACTTTTTGTCAAGCCTTTCGACTAAAAACTCCTTTTTCTTTAAAGGGTTAAATATGGTTATCACCATGACCATAAGCATAACTACCGAAAGGATGCGGTTAAACAACGTTCCACTGATTTCGACCGATATCTGGGCGCCTATTACAGCTCCGATCAATGCGGAAATACTTAAATAAAGGTTGTAGGGCCATACGGCGATCCCTTTACTCCGGAAACCGGCGGTGGCAAAAATGTTTTGAACCACCAGCGCTATCCGGTTCGATCCGTTGGCTACAGCGGGTGGAAGGCCCATAAAGATCATTACTGGCAATGTAAGCAGTGAACCGCCGCCGGCAACGGTATTTACAAAGCCGGCAATAGCGCCAACAAGTATTAAAATAAGAGCCTGATATATTTCCAAAATAAAAAGTCCGGTGGTTACCTGCGCTTATAATAGTAAAAGTTGATCAAAAACAAAACTATTGCAATACCTGAAAAAAATAACAGGTTCTTGTCGAATGGGATGGCGGTGTCGAACAAGGCATAAATGGTATAGGGAATAGTGATGAGCATCAACAACACTGAAATCGCCAATCCTACCGTATTTGTACTCTTTTTCATGTTCGTGTGCAGTTTTGATTTATCTGACGTTTGCTTTACGAATGATTCTGCTGAATAAACCCGGGAAAAACCTTTTGATATATACGGCAAATGCTTCTTTTCTTCCGATCAATATTTCCTCCTTTCCTTTTTGGACCCCTTTAACAATCCGGTCGGCACATTTTTCCGGTGAAATGCCCGTGGCTTGTCCTTCATCCATTTTTCCAAACCTTTCACCAGAAGCGGTCAGTGCATTTATTGAAATATTTGTCCGGATATACCCGGGTGTAACCAGCGTAACTTTGATATTATCTTTGAAGTTTTCTGCCCGCAGGGAATCGAAAAAGCCGTGAAGTGCATGTTTTGAGGCAGAATAGCCTGTGCGCCATGGCGAACCGTATTTGCCGAGTACACTCGAAATAGTTACAAAATGACCGGATTTACGTTTTATCATATCCGGCAAGAGTCCTTTGGTAAGTGAAATGGCTCCAAAAAAGTTCACTTCCATAAGCTGACGGTAAACCTGCATATCTGTTTCAACAGACATTGATCGTTGACTGATACCGCCATTATTGACAAGTATGTCAACGTGCCCGTAAATGGCTATCGCCTGGCTGTGCGCTTTATTTACCTCCTCCGATGAGGCAAGGTCGAAGGGAAGAATGGATATATCAATCGGGTGAGTCTGCCGGATTTCATCCCTTACACGCTCAAGCTGGCCGGAGCGCCTCGAAGAAAGTATAAGCCTGGGCTTTTCTGCAGCAAATCTTTTTGCCAGGGCTTCACCGATTCCGTTCGAAGCGCCGGTGATCCAGATGATTTTATTTTCAAAATAGTTCATTTTCTACTGTATTCCACAAATTCAAAATCGTAAGCATGGCGTTCGTCTGCCTTATGCAGTTTCCTGCTTATTTCTTTCCAATCGTTTTTATTGAGTATCGGAAAAAATGTATCACCATCCAGAATTGCTTTTACCTCTGTAAAATAGATTTTATCTGCGTAGGTAAGCGAATGGTTATAAATCTGGCCTCCCCCGATAATAAAGGCTTCTTCTTCGTTATTCTTTTTTGCCAAATCAATGGCTAGTTCGATGGAGTGTGCCATTATGCAACCAGGCAGCGATAATTGTTGATTGCGCGTCACTACGATATTAGTCCTTCCGGGAAGCGGCCTGTACTTTTCAGGAATGGATTCATAATTTCTACGTCCCATGATTACATGATGCCCCGTGGTTTTTTCTTTAAAGAAATTCATATCGTCGGGTAGATTCCAGACCAGCCGGTT
>QIDJ01000042.1 GCA_003228395.1 Flammeovirgaceae bacterium | reverse complement strand
ATAAAACAATCAAATACTGTACCAGGGTTCCTTTTACTTTGACCTGTTAGTGTATTGATGGTTTAAAAACAGATTATGTAACCAGAAATCTGAAAAATTAACAACCTCATAAATATTCAAAACATTTAAATCTCTAACTTTAACCCCTGAAAATATGTTAAAAATAAAACTCTGCATGAAAATTCGTTCGTTAAAAATATTCGTTGTTTTATCATTCTTTGTTTTTTCTACAGGTTTCTTACCTGCCCAGAACTATAAATATGATAAAAATGCCGGCTCGGAAGGAGCCAAACAGGTGGTTGCTCAAATGGGGTTGGTTAACAATCCGGTTACCGAAACATATATAAATAAAATCGGGCAGCGCCTTGTCAGTGAATTGTCAACAAAGGAATTTGACTACACATTTCATATTGTGGATATGATTGAGCCAAATGCTTTTGCTTTGCCGGGAGGGTATATTTACATCTCAAGGGGGCTGTTGGTTGTAATGAACAGCGAAGATGAAATAGCCGGTGTGCTGGGGCATGAAATTATTCACTCTAATTACAGGCATTCGTACAAGCAAATGAAGAAAAGCATATTCCCGGCCCTGTTGCAGTTGCCCGGAAACATTATCGGCGCTGTCAACGAAGACGTAGGAGCTCTGATCAATGCGCCCCTGGGTGTGGCCAGCAAGTTGAGGTTGGCGCAATACAGCCGGAAACACGAATATGAGGCGGATGAGTTTGGCATTCAGCTCGTGGCAAAAGCCGGCTATGACCCTTTGGCGTTGGCACAGGCGTTGCAGAACATCTCTGATGAAGTGGAAATGATCACCGGGAAACAAGAGAAGTTTAGTTATTTTGATAACCACCCCTTTACGCCTGACCGGCTGGAGAAGATCACTGAACTTTCTAAAACTCTGACTCCTGAATCCCGACAACGACATGCCGAAATGAAGTCTGACTTTTATAATTTTCTGGAAGGGCTGTATTTTGGACAAAACCCCGAACAGGGTGTATTCAGAGACAATCATTTTTATCATGCTGATCTGGATATGGGTATTGCATTTCCTGAAAAATGGACCGGCACCAATAATCCGCAATACGTTGGTGCCAACGAACCGGAAGGTAAGGCAATGATAATATGGGGTGTGGTTGGAGCAAATGCAAATCCGCACGAGCTGGCAGAAGCCTATATTTCGAAAATGAAGAAGAAGTATGGAATCGAAGCGTATAAATCCAAGAAAATGAGCGTCAACGGCTTTGATGCGCATATGTTTGCTGTTGACGAAGTTTCGGGCCGGGATGTAAACAATATCACCATTTTATGGCTGGAAAAAAACGGGCTGACATTCCAGATGATCGCAACCGGCAAAAAGGCGTTCGAAAAAGATTTTATTGCTACGGCAACGAGTTTCCATGCCTTGGATAATGACGAAAAACAAATGGTTGCGGGTACAGTACTCAGAGTAGCATCAGCCAGGGCAGATGAAGCGCTGGCCACCCTCAGCAAAAGAACCGAAAATGTATTACCGGCATCTTTTCTGGCGCTGATAAACGGGTTTGATGAAGCCGCCACCCTAACAACAGGACAACCTGTAAAATTCGGCAGGCTGGAGGTATATACGCCGGGTGGTAATTGATTCGTATCACACCCGTATTATGCACCCTTCGACTCCGCTCAGGGTGCTAATATTACGCTCATTGAGCGAATTTGAAATGAGGCCAAGGTACGCGTATCATAACCATCTGGTAACACGGGTTCACGAAGGATAAACATTGGATTAACCGGTTGCATCAACAGAAACAAATCTTCTAAAGGATAAATTGTCAATTACATGCAAAATCAGGAAACATCAAAATCTACGTTTCAACGCTTAAAAAGGGTCATATATAGCAAAACATTTACCCAACGATTACGTATAAACAATTGACCTTAACCCAGCACGCATTTATTGTTTTTTGCTTCTTTTTTGAGGGCTGCAAAATAATTATGCGTGTCAGTAAAGGTCATGCAACCTGAGCGAAAATTTCAGGTCTTTTTACAGGTCAACTAATAGGTCAAAAACTCATGTTTTCAACCCATGCGTAACCTTCGCTGTCTTACTGCATCCGTATTCATTTTTTATTCGTTTATTGCTTCTGCACACACTACGGTTCCGGTTGATTCGATTGAGCAAAAAACCTATACAACAGCCCGGATTATTGGGCAATCCCCCGTAATCGACGGCTTACTCGACGATCCTGCCTGGGAACAGGTGGAGTGGGGAAATGATTTTATTCAGTGGATTCCCAACGAAAGAGAAGATCCTGCACAAAAGACCTTATTTAAGATTTTGTATGATGAGAAAAATTTATATATAGGAATCAGGGCGTATGATACAGAACCTGAAAAAATTGTTCGCCGAATGGGTCGAAGGGACGAATTTGACGGCGACCTGGTGGAAATAAATATCGACTCCTACAATGATAAAAGAACCGCATTCTCTTTTACAGCAAGTGTATCGGGTGTAAAAGGTGATGAATTTATTTCCGGCAACGGAAATAACTGGGATGAAAGCTGGGACCCGATTTGGTACCTGAAAACCTCCATCGACGAACATGGCTGGATCGCTGAATTCAGGATTCCCCTCAGTCAGCTCAGGTTTTCTTCCGACTACAGCCAGACCTGGGGGTTGCAGATTCAAAGAATATTATTTCGCGAAGAGGAACGCTCCTTGTGGCAGTTTATCCCCCGCAACGACGTCGGATGGGTGCACAGGTTTGGTGAGCTTAATGGTATTGAAGGCATTAAACCACAAAAACAGGTTGAGATTATGCCCTATGTGGTTGC
Organism: Flammeovirgaceae bacterium; assembly: GCA_003228395.1. Taxonomy (GTDB): domain Bacteria; phylum Bacteroidota; class Bacteroidia; order Cytophagales; family Cyclobacteriaceae; genus SZUA-230. The sequence goes on along the minus strand of QIDJ01000042.1, from coordinate 2,025 downwards.
CAAAGCCGAACGCTACGAAGGCCAGGAAGGCAATCCTTTTGCCACCGGCAAAGACCAAAGTATCAATGTTGGAATTGATGGCAAAATCGGCATTACCAACGACGTCACACTGGACTTCACGGTAAACCCTGATTTCGGTCAGGTAGAAGCGGACCCATCACAACTTAATTTGTCAGCATATCAGCTATTTTTTGAAGAACGGAGACCGTTTTTTATTGAAGGTAACAACATTCTGAATTTTCAGGTTACTGATTTCAGAAACGACAACCTCTTTTATTCGCGAAGAATCGGCGCCCGACCCAGCCGGTTTCCGTACATGGGGCCGGAGGCGTATGTAAAAATGCCGGATAACACACGGATCCTGGCTGCCGCCAAGGTCACCGGAAAAAACAAAAACGGGTTTTCGTTCGGAATACAGGAATCAATTACTGCACGCGAATATGCCGAAATTGACATCAATGGGGAGCGGTCCAGAGAACCGGTTGAGCCACTGACAAATTATATTGTTGCCCGCGCTTCTAAAGACCTCAACAAAGGAAATACCGTATTCGGAGGCATGGTCACTTCCCTGTACAGAGATATTAAGGATCCTTCGCTGGAATTCCTGCACAAGAAAGCATGGTCAGGCGGACTGGATTTGTTACATCAATGGAATGATAAAAAATGGTTTTTTTCGGTAAATTCGGTGTTCAGCAATGTGCAGGGAACTACCGGGGCCATCCATAACACACAAACTTCCAGTGAAAGGTATTTTCAACGGCCTGACAATTTTCATACAAGCGTGGATACAACCCGAACATCGTTAACAGGTACAGGAGGCCAGTTTAAAATAGGAAAACAATCCGGGGATCTAATTTATCAACTGGGCACCACGTGGCTTTCTCCAAACCTCGATCTCAATGACCAGGGTTTTTTGTTGAGTACTGACAATGTGGTCCAGTGGTTATTTGTGCAGTACCGCATAAACAAACCTTTTAGCATATTTCGTAGTATGCGTGTATTTGGCATTCAGTATGCCACATGGGATTTTGGTGGTGTAAATAACGGCAATGGTTTTAACTTCCAGTACAGTGCGCAGTTTAAAAATTACTGGGGCTTCAATCTGGGAACTAACGTACAAGGGGAGGAGATATCAAACGCCGACCTGCGCGGAGGGCCTTCCATATTATATCCCCGAAGCGCCAATTTCTGGTATTGGATTGGTACCGACAGCAGGAAAAAGTTTCAGGTAATGTTTAATAACAGTTACAACCGGGCCGATGAAAAGCATAATTCAAGTTCCAGTTTCTGGATGCGATTCAGATACAGGCCACTGGATGCGCTGAATATATCCATTTCTCCGAGTATCAGTTACAGAACAAATCAGTTGCAGTATGTAACCACAACATCCTTCGATGGTGATTCGCGTTATATCACCGCTAATATCGACCAGAAAACCTATAGAATGGAAATACGGTTTAGTTTTAGCATCAACCCGAATTTATCTCTGCAGTTTTGGGGGCAGCCTTTCGTTACAACCGGAGAATACACTGCCTGTAAGCGAATTACAGATTCCAAAGCCAACCAATACAGTGACCGGTTCCATACATTTACCGCCGGCGAAATATATTTCGATGAAACGAAAAATCGGTATTTTGTGGATGAAAATCAGGATGGCGTAACGGATTATCAGATTTACAACCCCAATTTCAACTTTTTGCAATTTCGTTCTAATGCCGTATTGCGATGGGAGTATAAGCCGGGATCAACCTTATTTCTTGTATGGACACAGGAGCGCACAGATAACCCACCCTTTGCAACAAAAGACAATTCCCTTGGAGGCATCACCGAAGACCTGTTTACCATTACTCCATCCAATATGTTTTTGATTAAATACACATACCGCTTTGTTTTATAAGTATTGATTCATCAACTTTATTCGTAACTTTGCTGTTATATAAAAGAATTTTATATTGAACGTGAACGGATTATGTTATCTAACACACTTTTAGTGCTGGCAATAGGTGTTTTGGTGTATCAGCTGGT
>QIDJ01000092.1 GCA_003228395.1 Flammeovirgaceae bacterium | reverse complement strand
CGGTAATGAAACTCTTTTATCAGTAATATTCTCAACTTGATATGTTAAATTGTTGTGTAAAATTAAAATAAATCCCAAAATCCGAAGGTAAATATAATACACATAATGACTTAATTAACGTAACTAAAAGGGGAAATAGAGTTGCTTAGGGTCAGTAAAATTCGTTTTCAAAGTAAGTTTCTTGTCAGTAAAGTTGTGGCAAAGCAATGCCGATGGCATAAGCTATAAGTCCGGCAAACAAGTTTGTCAGAAAATTTTTAGGGCGCCTGTGTCTGAAGTTATTCTCCCAGTCTGAAAATCAAGGCTCCTGTAAAGTCGCCCTGAAGTATCGGAATGGTAGAAACTGCTCCCAGCGACGCGCCGCCTGTACCCACTCCAAGCCAAAGGCCGCTAAAATACATGGGCATGAGTAACCGGCCCTGAAGACGAATACCAATTTTATCAGACATCATCACTTTTACCCCGCCTCCAAGTGTTACAGAAAACATCGTATTGTCTGCGGCATTCTGTAACTGGCCCTCTTCATAACTATGAAACCAGGTAGCTCCCAGGGTAAAAGCTCCGAATGGTTGAATATTGCCATTATCAACATATTTCAGGCCTCCAATCTGAAAATAATGAACATCTGTGTTGAAGTTCCGGGGTATTAAATTCTCCCATCGGGGTGAAGCCGGCCGCCACTCGGCAGTGGTATTCATTTGAGTATAATATAACTCGAGCATGATACCCGGCTGCACTTCATGGTCCAGCGTAATTCCATAGTTCATGCCGTCTTTCAACTTAATATCTCCTTCATAAAAACGATACTTTCCACCAAATTGAAAACCTATTGTCGGTTGTATGTCTGTTTGAGCCCATACTTCGCCCGTAATCATTACTGCGAGTATCAGGCAAATCATTATTGTTTTTTTCATACTATTTAGATGTAAATCAATTAAGAAGCCGCAAAATTACTAAAATTACTCAACCTTATTGAACCTGTTATGAATTAATTGAATAATTATAGCGAGAATAATTACTAACACACAGCCAATGATATTGAACAGCAGATAGGCTACATCGGTAAAGAAAAAAAGGATCAAAACAATTGATTCAGCAATAATAGCCGCCCAGAAAACAGCATTTCCCTTTATTTTTTTAACGTAAAATGCAGCGAGAAATATTCCAAGAATAGTGCCGTAAAAAATTGATCCGACGATATTTACAAACTGAATCAAATTCTCAGCCTTTGAGGCAAACGTGGCAAAAAGTATGGCCAGTATTCCCCAGAACAATGTAAGCAGCTTAGAAGCATTCAGGTAATGTTTGTCAGATCGCTTTTTTGCAACCGACCGTTTATATATATCAACGGTAGATGTAGATGCAAGTGCATTTATTTCCGATGACGCTGATGACATGGCAGCCGAAAAAATCACTGCCAACAGCAATCCGATCAATCCGTGTGGAAGATGATTCATAATAAATGTGATAAACACATAATCGGTATCTCTTTCCTCGGCGTCCGGATTCACCTTTTTTATAAGTGAAAATACTTCCGCCTTAACTTTTTTCGAATCCGCATCCGTTTGAGCCATCTCCAGTTGCAACTGTTCAATGGCACTTTCATCATTGCGGTCGATGGCATCAACCAGGGCATAGGTCTGATCTTTTTTTATATCAAATAAGCGTGAATGTGTTTGCTGCAGATTATTATAGTCCGATTTGTATTCGGAACCAAGTAAATTGTCGGTTTCGGTTTTATTAAAATAAACCGGTGGCTGGACAAAGAGATAAAATACAAATACCATCACACCTATAAACAGGATGATAAATTGCATGGGAATCTTCAACAGCCCGTTAAACAACAATCCCAGTCGGCTTTCTGCAACGGATTTGCCCGACAGGTAGCGAGCCACCTGCGACTGATCGGTTCCAAAATACGACAGTGACAGAAACAAGCCGCCAATCAGACCTGACCAGATATTATACCTGTCGGTGATATCAAATTCAAGATTGACAATATTCATTTTGCCCAATTTACCCGCCACATTTACTGCATCGCCAAATGAAATATCTTTCGGTAATAAAAATATGATCAGAATCCCTGCTATAATCATGCCTCCCATCATAACGGCCATCTGCTGCTTTTGTGTCTGACTTACCGCTTTGGTCCCTCCTGACACCGTGTAAATGATCACCAATGTACCAATAACGAGCGTGGTCGAACCCAAATTCCAGCCAAGCATAGTTGAAAGTATAATGGACGGCGCATAAATGGTAATACCTGCAGCCAGCCCGCGCTGGACAAGAAACAGCAGCGAGGCAAGTGATCGTGTTTTAAGATCAAAACGGCTTTCAAGGAATTCATAAGCGGTATATACCTTAAGCCGGTAATAAATAGGTATAAAAGTGATGGAAAGAATTACCATGGCCAGGGGAAGTCCGAAATAGAATTGTATGAAGCGCATTCCGTCGTCGAATGCCTGGCCCGGCGTTGATAAAAACGTTATTGCGCTGGCCTGGGTGGCCATTACAGAGAGCCCTATGGTCCACCATTTCATACTTTTATCGCCAAGCAGATACGATTCGATGTTTCTGCTTCCCCGGGTTTTCCATACGCCGTAAGCAACAATAAACAGCAATGTCCCGAAGAGGATCGTCCAGTCAATCAGGTTCATGAAAGCGTTACGGTAAGCAGGTAAAACAAGATGATAAGAAATAAGAGACTTATAAGAACCAGCCGGTAAAGATTTTTCCAACTCTTCATAAACGGAGGCGGAGCCTCAATATTCTTCGTACTGTCCTGTTCTTCTTTCATTGTAACGTAAAAAAATTATAAAATAGCTATCTGTTTTCAATCTGATTAGCCGAATCTTCCGGATGTGTATTACTGCTCAGGGATATGATATTGGCAAACAACCGGTATGCGCCGGGTACACCAGATGGAAGCTGTCTGAACCAGGCATATCCGGTGTAAACGTAATAGCCTTTTCCATATTTTGCAACGAGCAGCCCGCCATCTTTAGGATCTTCGCCCGGGTCATGACTCGACAGCACGGCTTCATAATGCGGATCCCATGTACCGGGAAAGTATAAACCTCTTTCCTGAACCCATCCCTCAAAATCATTACTTGTAATTTTGTTCGGGCTGTTCATAACCGGATTATCCGGCTTGAGAACAGTGATCGCTGCTTCTTCCACCGACACTCTGCTGTCGGACGAGCGGCCGGTGAAACCAAGCTCCCAGGGAGCAAAATCCTCCCAGTTTAATCCCCGGCTGGTATTGTACTGGTAAATGAGCGTACCTCCTTCATATACAAAATCAAGCAGTATCTCCTTGTAATTTCTAAGTTCCGGATGGGTATTCACCGCCCTGATGCCCACAATTACGGCATCAAGACTGGCAAGATTATGGGCAGTAATTTCATCGGTTTTCAGCAATCGCACGTTGTAACCAATCTGCTCCAGACTCGAGGGCATGGCATCACCGGCGCCCATAATATAACCGATGGCCGAGCCGGTTTTTTTTATATCCAGCCGTACCAGTTTTGAAACAGCTTCCGGAAACAGCGTTTGAATCGGAATATGGTCGTAATTTATGGTTGCAATACTCCGGCTATATTTTCTGCCTTCAAGTTCTGCGGTAGCATGCAGGGTGAGCACTTCCGGCTGTCCGGGAGGATAAACCATAAATGAAACCACTTTTTCTTCTTCCCTGTCATGAAGCATAACACGCTGAACTACCGGTTCGGACCGCCAGTCTGATGGCAGGTTCAGCGAAATATCAGGTGTTATATTTTTCATTCCTGCAATGACTTTTACATCCACCTTTCGGGGAGATGGTGAAGGAAAGACAATGACATTATTTAAAACAGTCAACATAACCGGAGGCGTAACAATAACCCGCCTTCGCTGCTCCCCTTTCACGCGGTCGTTCCATTTATATACAACCGGAATAACACACTGAACCAAACTGCCATCTATTTCTATCCCCAGCAATATGCCAAAAGCCGGATCATTTTCAGGCTTACCAATCAGACTCTGATCATCCACACGATACATACCCAACGACCCCTTTTTATTTAACCAGTACGGATTAGAAACGGGCATATCTAATGGCACGCCGATACTTGTCTCAACAAATTCCGCTTCATTGGTCTTTAGTATGAGTTCAGGATTTTCACCACTTTTATCAATTTCCCATTCGATACCTTTAAGTTTTATCGCTGCTTCTGAACGATTGGTTAGTTCAATCCGCACATTCAGTTTTTCACCCGGAACTACGGAATACGTATTGGCAACAGCCTCCAGATACAATCCGGCACTGGCTTTGATCAGTTCATCCACTTCTTTCGTTTTTTTATTGCGCCAGTACGTATCTTCTGTTTTGGCTATCGCAGCTTTCAGATCGATAAGCGCCGGGATACTTTTGGCCGGATCGCTTACATCAAAATCACGTATGATCTCTTCAATTTTTCCTGTCAGCACGCTGCCTCCATTCACCCGGCCCCAGGTCATGTCAATTCCCTCGAAAAGATCATTGTCAGCCTGTGTGCCTTCAAAATATTCCAGGTACTCGATCTGCTCTCCTCTTGACCCCGTTGCCCCGAATCCCTGGCTTTTATGCTGACTGCGGCTAACTGCCGCAATTTCAGTATATGACCGACCCAGTTCCGGGCTGTATTCGCCTACGTCAAGCACAACCACACCTTCATCGTCTTTGCTTATTGAATCATTCCACCAACGCCCGGTATTCATAACCATACGCACGGGTTGCCAGGTGTCCACATATTTCAATTGACCCGGATACGCATTAGGATCGCCTGCCATCCTGAAAGCTTAAAGAACCAGAATGGCTGAGGTGGTGTGATGGCCGTGACCTGCCCTGGCATCTGGGGGAAACCGG
>QIDJ01000128.1 GCA_003228395.1 Flammeovirgaceae bacterium | reverse complement strand
ATCACATTTGACGCTGAGTCTCCTACTAGTATTACGTCAATCCCGGCGCCGTCAAGCAGCCGGGCCATGGAATAATCGTAAGCAGTCAGCATCGAGATCTTTTCTCCCCTCTGCTTCATTGCCTGAAGCTGGTGTGTGGTTACTCTTTTTATTTCCGGTCGTTGTGCTGACATGGCTACTTGTTTACAATTTCTTAGATATATTTCGCTAAATATACCGGAATTTGCCGGTTTACAGCAATATGCAGGTTTAAACCTTCATTGTTGTCCATGCTGTCAGAAATAAAAATCGCGCTAATCGTCAATAAAGATATACGCCCATTTTTCCTTTTTCCAGCACGACATGTATATGTTCGTCGAGTGTGGTGGAAAGCTCGTAGCCGGTATAAGTAGGCGCCACCGGGAATTGCGAATGATCTCTGTTAACTAATACGGCTACTTCGATATTCTTGACATTGATATTTAAAAACGGCCGCATGCCATAGGTAAATGTTCTTCCCGTGTTTTGTACATCGTCCACCATTATGACTACATGATTTCTGACTTCCTCAAGGTGTCCGTCGATATTTATTTCTCCCCTGGAAGGGGAAGATTTATCGAGGTGTATTTCTAGCAGCACGGTATTTATAGGAGAAATTTTGTCAAGGCATTTTTTTAACATCTGTGAAAGCACATATCCGCCTCCTGAAATACCTGCAATAAACAACTTTTTTTCTTTGAAATTGTTTTCATATATCTCGTAGGCAATCCGTGTGATTTTCCGGTTTATCTGGGTATTGTCCAATACGAGGGTTCCTTTACTTTTAGTCATTCGTCCTGCCAGGCTATGTGTTACATCTTTATGGGCATCACCATACTATCTTTAAAAGTAGAAAGTATCACAATTGACTGAAGATTATCCACCACGATAATTTCAGTAACTTTCTCGATCATCAGCTTTTGATAGGAAGCAATATCCTTAGTAACCACACGCAAAATAAAATCCCCCGAACCCGTAATGTGGTGGCATTCAATAATCTCATCAATCTCGCTGATACTTTCCGTAAATTTCTGGATATTCTCCTTATTATGGCCTTTCAGGGAGACAAGAATAAAGGTGCTTACCCCCAATCCGATTTGTGCCCTGTTGAGCTTTGCATGATAACTCTGGATTACCCCCGATGATTCCAGCTTTTTCACCCGTTCCAGTGTCGGAGCCGGCGACAACCCGATTTCTTTGCTCAATTGTGCATTTGTGATCCGGCCGTTTTTCTGCAGGATATGCAGGATTTTCCTGTCGATATCGTCCAGTTTGTAGAGATCTGTCATCCCGGTAAATTTTCAGCTAAGATATACATTTTTACTTAGTTGATTTTTGCTTTTTCCGTATCCTTTTAAAATCCTTTTTTGCTTCCTTGTAAACGGGCTGTTTTCGTTTGGCATATTTTTTTATTCGTTCAAGGTATTCGATCCCCATAGGATACGCCTTTTCAGTCTCGGCAATGCGTGCCAGATGAAGCAGGGAGTAAAGAAAATAGCCTGTTTCAAATGCCCTGATTTCCTCTCCAAATTCAACGGCACGTTCATAATATTTTTTTGCATTAGTTTGTATGCCTCGTGATTCATAGTACTGGCCAAGAAAAAACCCGGCATACCTGCCACTATTGGCTTCGTATCCGATCTGTCCTGAATCTATCCGCATAATTATTTCAAGGCAAACCTTTTCCAGCCGCGATCGCCTGCCTGTTGAGTAAATGATCCGGGCATAAAACCGGTGAAAATAGGGATTGTCCGGAAAAGTGGTGTGCAGGTATTCTGCTACCTGCAGCGCTGCCGGCATGTCGTGCTCTTCCAGCGCCAGTATGCGCATTAAAAATAATTGCGCCTCCGTACGGGTGTAAAACGCATTTGTTGCTACCTGCCGCAACTGCTCAATTCCCAATGCTTTATCACCTTTCGGGAACGGGATCATAATCGGCCGTAAAAATGGATAGTTCTCACGAATCCATACCGAATAATAGTTATAGATCGCATCTCCAAAGAGAAATTCAGGGCTCAGGTAATGCATGTTTTCACTTTCGCGCTGGTATTTCAACGCCAGTCTTCCGGCATTGGCTGCCTTCATCCAGCTTCCTCTTTCAGAATACAGGCGTCCTTTCAAGGCATGTCCCGCTGCAAGAAAAAAGGAAGCTTCCAGCCTGTTTTCAGGATTGTTGTAAAGCACTTCTGCTTTCTCAATCGACGTATCCATATAATTAAGAAATATTTCGTCCCAAGTGGTATTCGATATATCCGGCATGATCTTCCACCACTGGCTCAATCCAAGCAGGTAATACGGCAGCGGATGGTCCGGATGTTTTTGTCTGATCCACCGAAATTGCAATTCGGCACGTTCAAATTTAAAATTATACATATCATTGATCGCCTCGGTAGCTTCTATCTGAATTTTAACATTCGATAAAAGAAGTTCAAGGGAGTCATATTGAGCTGACCTGGCTCCGTTTGCAAGCAGGATAAATATAAGTACAAAAAAACTACGCATAGACGCCCGCAAAATTACATAATGAAGTCTATTTTTGTTCCTTCGGGCTGATACTTAAATTGCGCCTGCAAACAAGATAGCGATGCACTTCGAAAAAAAGGTCAGGGAATTTTTTGAAATAGACAAACGGCTTTACTTTGTTTTCCTGTGCCTTGTTACTTTTCTGGTGCTGCTGATTAAGAAAAATTTTGTAGAAAATGAAACTGCTGCTTTTGAAGTGCTTGAATCAAGGGGTCAGATGGGTGTCCTCAACCTGATCAATGCCCTCCAATACCTGTCTATCCCGCTGTTTTATTTATGGAAATTCACACTTACGGCGCTTATACTCTGGCTTGGGAGTTTTGCCTTTGGATATAAAATATCTTACAGAAAATGCTGGCAGATTGCCATGATTGCCGAAACCCTATTTCTCGTTCCTGAAATGCTTAAAGTTATATACTTTACCTATGTATCCACCGACCCGAACCTGTTTGAAATACGTGCCTTTTATCCCATTTCACTGATGAATCTGTTGGATTACGAGGAAGTGGCTTCCAAATGGCACTATCCCTTGAAAGCGCTGAATGTTTTTGAACTCATATACTGGGTTATTCTGATGTATGGCGTTCACCTTGCAGCAAAGAAAAAAGGGGATGTTGCCGTGATGATTGTACTTTTCAGCTATGTACCCATTTTTTTACTCTGGCTGTGGTTTTATGTGTCGGTATATAAGTAGCGCCAGGATGGCAGGGTAAACCCCAAAACGATACACGGATGCCAGATTATTCACATATCAACTATTGATAAGGAAATTCCCTGACATCGCTCAGCGATTCGGGGAATGACGTTGGGAATCGAGGGATTAGCCGGTATCGCTAACGCGATCAGTGCAATGATGTAAAATTTGAAAGAATTCCCGATATCATTGCGCAATTCTCCAATATTTTCCGTTGTGTTGATGTATTAATCTTCCATTTAAATATATATCAGTTATAGGTTTTTTCGTTATTATAACCAAAATCTGACCCATGTATAATATTCAGTTCTCAAATATTGTTATTTTCGCCATCAGTTTAAACAATTTCATATCTGAATGACACCCTACCAGAAGACCAACAATATCACCGGCTGGCTTGTATTTCTGATTGCCACCCTGGTTTATACACTTACAGTTGAAATGACTGCCAGTTACTGGGATGCGGGTGAATTTATCGCGGTTTCATACAAACTAATGGTGCCGCACCCTCCCGGAGCTCCTTTTTTCCTGCTTATCGGACGGCTTTTTTCATTTTTAGCCCTGGGGGATGTGGAGCGGGTAGCTTTCTGGATCAATATGGTAAGTGTTATCAGCAGCGGCTTTGCAGTATTGTTTATGTTCTGGACCATCACATTGCTTGGCAGAAAAATTATGGGAGTTGAAAAAGGAATGGCCACCACCTACCAGACATGGACCCTGATGGGAGCCGGGGTCGTGGGCGCACTTGCCTATACCTTTTCAGATTCATTCTGGTTTTCGGCCGTTGAGGCAGAAGTGTATGGCATGTCTTCCTTTTTTACCGCATTTGTGGTTTGGGCTACATTGAAATGGGAACTGATTGAAGATGGCAACCGGGCCAACAGATGGCTGATATTTCTGGCTTATATGATAGGACTTTCCATAGGCGTTCACTTGCTGAACCTGGTAACCCTGCCGGCTCTTGCGCTTATCTATTACTTCAGGAAAACAAAAAAAGAAGTAACCTGGACAGGAATAATCAGCGCTTTGCTCATATCCGGAATAATCGTACTTATTATCAACGAAGGCGTTATTCCAGGCCTGCCAACCATGGCCGGAAGTTTCGAGGTTTTCTTCGTGAATGCCTTAGGGCTTCCCTTTGGCTCCGGTATAATTATATTTGCCATTCTTTTTCTGGGGGCGCTCATCTACGGCATAATCTGGTCACAAAAGAATAATAAAGAACTGCTTAATACCGCTTTACTGAGTTTTGCGTTTATCCTGATCGGATATTCTTCGTACGCTATTGTTGTTATTCGTTCATCATACGATCCTCCCATTGATGAAAATGACCCGGAAAACATTATGAGTGTGGTGAGCTACCTGAAAAGGGAGCAATACGGAAGCCGTCCGCTGCTTTATGGTCAGTATTTTACCGCTGACGTGATAGATCAGAAGGTGGGGGCCCCTGTTTATGTTAAGGGAAAAGATAAGTATGAAATTGCGGATCGTAAGATCGAATACGTGTATGATCCTTCTCAAACCACTATTTTACCCCGTGTGTGGAGCTCATCGGGAAATCATCCGCGTCGTTACAGGGAAATTCTGGGACTAAGAGAAGGCGAAGTACCCAATTTTGCTGACAACATTGTATTTTTCCTGAAGCATCAGATTGGGTTTATGTACCTGCGGTATTTTATGTGGAATTTTGCCGGCCGGCAA
>QIDJ01000216.1 GCA_003228395.1 Flammeovirgaceae bacterium | reverse complement strand
CGGTTATTCTTATAAAAAAATTTCATTTTCGCATTCAGATATACTTCCTTTCTTCATTAAATGGTTTGTAACACCCTTTGGGAACTCGTGTTTGGTAAATCGCTTTATAAGTTAACTGATTTTGGCTAATTTCGCAGTTCTTCTAAGATATAAAACTATAGCTGTTATGGCAGGTGTGAAAGATAAAAAGCCGGTAAAAAAAAGTGCAAAAGCTACATACTCCAAAGAAACGTATATGACCTGGTACGAATCCATGAACTTTATGCGGAAGTTTGAGGAGAAAGCCGGCCAGCTTTACGGGCAGCAGAAAATTAAGGGATTTTGTCATTTGTATATCGGACAGGAGGCATGTGTTGCCGGGGCCATCTCGGCGCTTACCAAAAAGGATAGCTGGATTACCGCATACAGAGACCATGCGCATCCGCTTGCTTTGGGTACAGATCCTGATAAAATTATGGCGGAATTGTTTGGTAAAAAAACCGGCGTTTCAAAAGGTAAAGGAGGATCCATGCACATGTTTGATAAGGAAGTGAATTTCTTTGGTGGACATGGTATTGTCGGAGGCCAGATACCACTTGGTACGGGTATTGGTTTTGCTGAAAAGTATAAAGGAACAAAAAACCTGTGCATTTGTTACATGGGCGATGGTGCGGTTCGACAGGGAGCTTTTCATGAAGCATTGAATATGGCCATGTACTTCAAATTGCCGGTAATTTATGTGATCGAAAATAATGGGTACGCCATGGGTACTTCTGTATCGAGGACATCGATTGTCACAGAATTATACAGGCTTGGCGATGGATACGATATACCCTCAGCCCCGGTTGACGCTATGAATGTAGAAAATGTGCATGAAGCGGTTGTTAAAGCTGCGAAACATGTACGTGCCGGCAAAGGTCCCTATCTGCTCGAGTTCAGAACATACCGGTATAAAGGACACTCCATGTCAGATCCGGCCAAATACCGGACAAAAGAAGAGGTTGAAGTGTACAAAGCCAAAGATCCTGTTGAACAAGTAAAAACCACAATCCTGAAACAAGGTATTGCAACACAGAAAGAAATCGATGCAATAGATTCAAAAATCAAGGAAATTGTTGCTAATTCTGTAAAATTTGCCGAGGATTCGAAGTTTCCCGATCCAACCGAAGCCTTTACTGATGTATATAAACAGGAGAACTACCCTTTTGTTACCGGTTAGAGCTTTGTTTAGTCACAGGCAATTTGTAATATTGCGCCCTCAAAAATCGGTAGTGTAAAACCATGGCACGAAAAAGTAAAAAGAAAGCAGCTCAGAAGGGGAAGGAATTTTACGAAAATCCGGAAGTTTTAGCCAAACAAATCAGCAAAACCGAGGAGTTTATTGCAGCCAACAAGATCTGGGCTTTATGGATCGGTGGATTAGTTGCCGTAGCCATTACAGCATTTTTTGTTTATCAGTATTACATCAATAATCAAAATAAACTGGCGCAGGCAGATATGTTTCAGGCCGTATTCTACTTCGAGCACGACAGCCTCGACCTTGCACTGAACGGAGACGGAAACAATTATGGTTTTAAGGATATCATGGATGAATATCCTGGCACCGACGCAGCCAACCTTGCGAACTACTATACAGGGGTTATCCATCTCAAAAAAGGTAACTACAAGGTAGCTATTCTCTATTTCGAAGATTTTAAATCCTCCGACCTGTTGATACAGGCACGAGCCTACAGCCTCACGGGAGATGCCTATATGGAACAGGGAGAATTTGAGAATGCCGTAAACTATTACGAAAAAGCAGCCGATTATCATCATAATAAATATTTTTCTCCGATATATTTAATGAAAGCTGCAATCGCATGGGAAAAGCTCGAAGAACTGGAGAATGCAAAAGGATGCTACGAAGAAATTGTTACGGATTATAAAGAATCAACGGAATACCAGGCTGCCCTGAAAGAAAAGGCGCGCCTGGAAGCGATGCTGGCCTCGTAGCAAGAACCAACAATTGAACGGAGGGGATAAAGCGGGGCGGTTTTATCCCTTTTTTATTTACTAAACAATTTAATCTTACGATATGGCATCCAACCAAAAAAATCTTAGTGAATACACAAACAAAAATATAATGGACATATCAGGCAAAAAGTTTGCTGTTATTGTTTCGGAGTGGAATGAACAGATAACCGGCTCGCTTTATTCAGGTGCACTTCAAACCCTGCTTGACTACGGCGCCCAAAAATCAAATGTTTTTCGCACGGATGTACCGGGTAGTTTTGAGTTGCCCCTTGGCGCTCAAGGGGCTGCCCGGAAAAAAGAAATTGATGCCGTGATATGCCTTGGGTGTGTAATTCAGGGTGAAACCCGTCATTTTGAATTTATCTGCCAGGCTGTGGCAAGAGGTATAATGGACACAGGACTAACATTTGATAAACCGGTGATTTTCGGTGTACTAACAACTGATACGTTACAGCAGGCCCTGGACCGTGCAGGTGGAAAACACGGAAATAAAGGAGATGAAGCGGCCATCACCGCTATTAAAATGTTGGGTGTTTTAAATAAGTAAGCATTAAAAAATGAAGATTTATAAATTCGGGGGTACCTCGCTGGGCAACCCGGAGCGTATGCATAAAGTGGTGAAGATCATTACAGGCGATGACGCACCAAAAGTGGTCGTATTATCTGCCATCTCCGGCACAACCGATACACTTTATGAAATTACAACACACCATAAAACAGGTAATTCACCTTTATGCCGTAAACTGCTTGACGACCTTGAAAACTTCTTTGCAGATTATATTAAAAACCTCTATTCATCTACAAGCAGCAAGGAGAAAGCCAGCAACTATCTGATTGACTGGATGAACGATATTCGGAAGCTGACAGAATCTTCTTATTCAATTGATTCTGAAAATGAAGTGGTTTCAAAAGGCGAACTCATTTCAACATGGCTATTTCATTTACTTCTGGAAGAGAAAGAAATTAACGGATCATTATTGGCTGCTCTTGAATTTATGACGCTCGATGAAAACAAGGAACCTGAGATAGAACATATTCAAACGATCCTAATAAAAGTGATTCAAGAAAATGTGTTACAGGAAAAAATCATTTTTGTTACACAGGGATTTATTTGCCGCAACTATATAGGTGAGATTGACAATCTCGGACGCGGAGGAAGTGATTATACGGCTTCATTAATAGGCGCCGGAATTGGTGCCGAAGAGATACAGATTTGGACTGATATTGACGGGATACATAATAACGATCCACGTGAGGTCGTTAATACCCGTCCCATTTCCAGGTTAACCTTCAACGAAGCGGCAGAGTTGGCCTATTTCGGTGCTAAAATACTTCATCCTTCCACCATACTCCCGGCAAGACAACATGATATTCCTGTAAAACTTAAAAGCACACTCAATCCGGAAGCCGAAGGAACATTAATCACCCGGGCTAAGCGTGATACACCCTGTGTTGTAAAAGCCATAGCTGCCAAGGATGGAATAATTGCAATAAAAATCCGCTCTTCGCGTATGCTGATGGCTTATGGATTTTTAAGAAAAGTATTTGAGATTTTTGAAAAGTACAAAACACCTATTGACATGATCACTACCTCAGAGGTAGCCGTTAGTCTGACAATTGATAATCCGGAACATTTGAATGACCTCGTTGCGGAGCTTGAATATTTTGGCGAAACGGAAGTGGACGATGCGCAATCTATTATCTGCATTGTCGGAAACCGGATTATAGAAGAAAATGGCGTCATTTACCGAATATTCAATGCCCTGCAGGAAATACCGGTACGTATGATATCCTACGGCGGCAGTAAAAACAATATATCGGTATTGGTCAGCTCACCGGATAAGAAACAGGCTTTGAATGCGTTACATGACCGTTTGTTTATCAGGGACACCCAATATGAAATGAGTAAGAATTAATCACACAGAAAAATGTAGTTGCATAACAGGAGATTTAATTAGGTTTATTCAGCCATATGCTGGTTTTTAATGCAAGGCCCGATAATTACAATTAAAACGACAGATGCAATTCATCACTCTTCTGATTTTTCCCACTCCAGATCATTCACCAAATCCGCCACCGATTTTTCAAGCGTTTTCAATGATTCGGGAGCGCCATAATAGTCCATGATTTTTCTGGATTTACCTTCATACGAAAAGAACAGGTACGTGGTAGGCAGGTCCGATACCGCAGCCCTGTATTCTTTTTCAAATGCAAAGAAATTAGCACTTTTAAATTGTTCCAATAGGACATTGTACCTTTCTTCAGGAACGGTAGCTGTAAATTCCCCTATGTTATCCACGTATTTTTCACCAATATATTTTGCAGTGCGATCGTTATATATTTCAACCTCATAAACCGGGCACCGGCCGTAGCACATGGTTTTTTTCATAGAAATCACAATCAATTTGTTGGTTACAGCCGTAGTTACTGCATCTGTTGTACGCATCTTTTTTGTCGTATGGCATGAAAAAAATGCAATTGTGAGAGTTACATAAACAATGATTTTCATATCAATAAAATGGTTATTGAATTATCTGACTATTAATAATTGTTATTAAGTTAAACTTTTTAAGCATAGAAACATTAAAAAAGGTTGAATTTGGTATTTTTGAAATCCGCCTGAAAATTAACGTGTATGATCAGACTATTTATAAAAATATTGCCATTTTTTTTTATTGCCCTGGCCGGTAGTGTATTCGCGCAGAAACATGCTGTAAATCAGGAAATTTCCCCTAAACCGGAATATTATATACCGGATAAGCCCATCGTATGTTATGCAGGCCAACCATTAGATGTAGCTGTGCCCCGCAGAGCATCTGTGATTGATAAGCTAAATGCCCGTACCAAAAATGACAGCGCGCAATTTGAGGTGACCTATATTGGATTTGACAATTTTCCTCAGGCCAGAGAAGCTTTCCAGTTTGCCGTTGATACCTGGTCGGCGCTTATAGAATCACCC
>QIDJ01000012.1 GCA_003228395.1 Flammeovirgaceae bacterium | reverse complement strand
ATCTTTTGCAAAAATCCGCGGCTTTTTTTAAAGGTTTTGTACAAGTAAACGGATGTACGACGCAGGTGTCTGGAATTCAGGATTGTATTATAAAGGTTCTCGGCTGAAAGATTTTCTTTGAGGACATAGTTGTCAATATCGGCAGTTAGTCCCAGGTCATCATTGTTACTTTTTAACAAGGTTACCGGTATGTCTCTTGTTCGGGGATTACGATGGATACGTTTGATCAGCCGGTTGAGTTTTATAAGATTAAATCTGTCGTCAATCAGGATCGAAGCCGGCCTGAATTTTACTATACGTCTGAAAATGTTGTTAAAATGGAATGCGGTGTCAGTATTAAATCTGGGATTCCTAAAGCTTTTTAAACTTGTATATAATCCGCCGATTTCTGTCGGATTATTACCCACAAGCAACACATTCATCGATTTTTCTCCCTTATTGCCTGATGCTTCGCTCATCATTCCTTCCATTTTTAACATTTGAAACGAAGTTACGCCAAAATAGATTCCTGTAATCCTGATTTTACTAAAAAAAGTATAAAAAAATAGATAACAGGCTTTCTGTATCTGAACAGGAGCCTGGTTATTATTTTGGTTCCAGGATCAGTTCAATCCGGTTTGCGACATCCTCCAAATGATACTTCGATATCCTGTCAGTTATTCCTGGTACTGCTGCGCGTATATTGCGTTGCAATAATTTCAGATCCGCTTTAGCTGCCGACCTGATATCTGACTGGCTCACATCAACCTTCGTGGGACTGAAAAACCCGGGTTTATAATCTTCAGTAAGTAAATATTCCAGCCTGTCAATATATGCCTTTTGCAGGTTCCTTCGATAAAGGGCGATCGATCTTGCACCTTTTAATTCAGACCAGATTCCGTTTCTGACATCTGTCATCATCTCCAGGATGGTATAGGCGCTACGGCCATTGAGCGCTTCATTTTCAAGCATACGCCCCATTCTGTCAAAACTATACAGGCTGTTTAAAGTCCTCACCTGGGAAGTTCTGATTTTATCAACTGCACCAGTGAAATCAATCCTGCTGAGTATCTCTTTATCAATTATCCATTCGGGTGTTTTAAAAAGCTGATCGTTAAGAAACCGGACGCATGCCTTTTGCTTATTTTCAGGTACGTGTGTGAAAACCTCCCCATCCTGGTCAAATGTCTTATTATACCGGTAAATCCCTCCCACGTTAGAACGGACGTGACCCATATACCGGTTAAACTGGCTAAGTACCTGGTTATACATTTCATCCAGGTCATCGTAATTCTTTCCTTTATCAGCGGTCCATTCAAAGAGATTCGGGACTATCCTCTTCAGGTTTTCAATTCCGTATGCCGAGGCCCTGACAACATCATCACCGAGGTCTTCGGTTTGTGATGAGGGATCAATGAAACTTCTTGCACCAAACCTGTATAGCGGATCGCCGGCTTTTTCCAGAATCCATTGATCAAGCGTTTCTTTTTCTTCTTCTGCAGATCCGGCATCAGGTAAAGGCCGGTAACCCCATTTGATAGCATAAAGGTCGTACTCGCCAATTTTCGGGTAAAAATTAGTGACACCATCGCCAGGTTGTGCTACATAATTGAAACGGGCATAATCCATAATGGAAGGGGCGGTGCCGTGGGTTGCCATAAAAGAAGGTGAGCGGAGTGAATCAACCGGGTAAGCTGGACTCGATCCCATATTATGCGGAAGCCCCAGGGTGTGCCCTACTTCATGCGCGGCAACAAATCGAATGAGCTGCCCCATCATCTCGTCATCAAATTTTACCTTGCGGGCATCTTCGTTTACGGCCGCAGTCTGAATAAAATACCAGTTTCGAAGCAGGTTCATAACATTATGAAACCAACCGATGTCGCTTTCAAGAATTTCGCCTGAGCGGGGGTCGGACACATGGGGCCCGTACGCATTTTGTACCGGTGATGCAAAATAACGGATCACCGAATACCGTGCATCTTCAGGGCTCCATTCCGGATCCTCTTCAGGAGAAGGCGGGTCTTTGGCTATGATAGCATTCTTGAATCCAGCCAGTTCAAAAGCTTCATTCCAGTCTTCAACTCCCTGTTTCAGGTAAGGCCGCCATTTTTCAGGTGTGGCCGGATCGATATAATAAACAATTTGTTTTACGGGTTCTACAAGTTCTCCACGTGTAAAGGCTTCCGTGTCTTTTGGATCGAGCCGCCATCTTGCCAGATAGGTTTTTTTTGCCGCCTTTTGCTCGTCAAGTCCATAATCTGTCTGGGTGAGCGTAAACCATCCCACACGCTGGTCATATATCCGGGGTTGCATGGGTTCTTCCGGAAGTAGCACCATCGAATTATTTATTTCGAGCGAAATGGCGCCAACAGAAGCATTTGAAGGCGGCTCTTTGGCAGAATAGGTCATAACATGCCGCGCTTCGATATTGATCGGATAGCTTTTGATACTTTCGATGTACGACCGGTCTTTGTCCAGGCTTGACACCTTGTACCGCTCCCTCCTCCATTTCTGCAGGCCCAGCGCTTTGACGTCTTTCGTGAAAAGATCATTAACTTCAATCACTATATTGGAGGAATCAGGACTGAACGCTTTTATATCAAATGCCGCAAGTATAGGTTCAAAATTTGAATTCCGGACTGATTCATAAATCGGCAATGAATCATTCGCTACATTGTTGTAAGACACTACCCGCAACAATATTTTGTTGTCCTTTTTCTGCCAGCGCAGCACTTGTGTGTTGGCCTTTTCTCCACCATAGCCCAGCTTATCAGCTGTTTTGGCAATACGGGTCACCATCAGCATTTCCCTGCCCATGAGCGAGTCGGGTATTTCGTAGTAATAGTTGTCTTCAACTTTATGTACTTTAAAAAGCCCTTCGTCGGTTTTGGCTTCTTTGGTGATTACCTCATCATACGGCTTAATTCCGTTTTTATCTTTGGGTTTATCGGATTCGGTTAGTTCTGTTTTCCCTTTGTCTTTACCTTTTTTCTTTTTTTGAGCAGATAAATCGCAAAATACAATGACGGTTAATGCAAGCGCCAGAATGGCTGCGCGTTTGAATATATTTCGTTTCATAATTTTTTGGATAAATCAGAAAACAAATTTAAAAGGATAACTTTCTTTATCATGATTCTCTTTACTTATATGACAATTATTTGATAGTTGGCTATTTTGGCTCTTTAAATGGTTGATAATGAAGCCTGAAAAGAAAAATTATCCGTTTCACCGGGTATGCGGTGAGTATGTATCTAACGAGGTTGTCCCTTTTTTAAAAAAAAGTCTCCCTACATTGGTGTGAAATATCATATCAAAGGCGATTTTGACCGTGATCTGATTGGGTTGCATAATTTTCAGGGCGGGTATTGTGGTATTACTAAAGTAGAGGATGATACATTTAATCTTTGCTATCTGAGCTTACGGGCGCCGCTGAAAAAGCTGGGAACGGTTCGCAATCTGGAAGAAAAAATACTCCTGAAAAACCCTTTTTTAAGGCATATATTCAATACCGCTACATTTGTTTTTGACAAGCCGGTTGTAATAAACGAGATATCCTTTGCATCAAAAGAACCTGTCAGTGATCATATCCTCATGTCGGGCGATGCGGCCGGGATGATCACACCATTGTGTGGAAATGGTATAGCCATGGCCATACACTCGGCGGACATCCTGTCAGGGCAGGTTCATCTGTTTTTATCCGGAAAATACAGCAGGAACGAGCTGGAACACTGGTATTCCCATCTGTGGAACAGGAATTTCGGATCTCGCATCCGGGCAGGCAGGCAGATTCAAACGCTTTTCGGAAGCAGCGCTGCATCCAACCTGGCTGTGTCTTTGATAAAAAGATCCGGGTTGCTGTCGAAGTGGATTATGAGGCAGACGCATGGGGAAGTTTTTGATGGATAGGTGGGAAATGATAACTATTTTTATTGGGCATAATGACATGACATGTAAATGACAAAATTTATCATATTCAATATTTTTAAATCCTTTACATACGTTTTATGAAGCTGGTATCAAAAATTGCGACAGGCATTGCATCAATCCTGATTGTATTAAGCGCCTGGATGTTTTATCAGATGGCGCCGGTAATCGCCGGCTTCGGAGCCAAAAGCCTATGTTCGTGCGCGTATGTGGGAGGCCGGAGCGCCGAATCCGTGCTCACCAATGAACTGGGAACGTTTCCGCTTTCCCTGGGCACATTTGAACTGAACCGGACAGATTCTTCGGCTTACGGCTCCGTTTTCGGACTGTTTGAAGCAAAGGCGATATTCAGAAAAGGGCTGGGGTGCACGATAATACACGAATTGCCCGAAAATGAGATCAGAACCCGTCTGCCGGGTCTGGCTATTGTTCGGCCTGTGCTGAGCGACACACTTGCCTGGCCTTACGGGTCCGGAATACCGGACAGCATACCTCATGACATTGACCTGGATGCCCTGCAACAGGCATTGACGGACATTTTTGAAGACAAGGGCGCCACCCATCCGATGAATACCAGGGCCGTAGTGGTCATTTACAAAGACCAGCTTATCGCCGAAAAATATGCCGATGGATTTGATCAGCATTCGGCGCTGACGGGCTGGTCAATGACCAAAAGCATGACCAATGCCATGATGGGCGTAATGGTGCATCAAAAACGGCTGAATATCTATGAACCGGCGCATGTACCGGAATGGTCGGCAGGTGATGACCCGAGAAAGCAAATCACCGTTGACCAGTTGCTGCGAATGAGCTCCGGGTTGCACTGGGAAGAAGATTATACAAAGGCAAGTAATGCTACTAATATGCTGTACAAAAAAGCGGATATGGGACGTGTAGCTGCCATTCAGCCGCTTCAATACGCCCCGGATGAGGTTTGGTATTACTCCAGCGGCACGTCAAATTTACTTTCGCGGCTGATCCGCCAAACGCTTGGTGACGAACAATACTACCTGTTCCCGTACAATGAGGTCATTAATAAGCTGGGGATC
>QIDJ01000167.1 GCA_003228395.1 Flammeovirgaceae bacterium | reverse complement strand
GTAACCACGCCGGCAGTTTTGTTGTCCTGATAATCGTCCTTGTCAAATATTTCAGGGCCTAGAATTTTTACTACCACCTCCGATGCCACTGCTTTTTCGTATGTTTCTTCCAGCGCAATAGATTTAGCCGTATGCCGGATCACCGATCCGATGTTGCGTTCCAGGTTTCTTACGCCAGACTCCCGGGTATATCCCTCGATAATTTTATTCAAACCGCTTTTCAGAAAACGGATGTCACTGCTTTTCAGGCCGTGTTCTTTACGTTGTTTTGGAATAAGATGCTTTTTCGCAATTTCCACTTTTTCTTCCAGCGTATAGCCATTTATCTCGATCACTTCCATCCGGTCCCGAAGGGCAGGGTGCACAGTATCAAGGGTATTGGCTGTAGCAATAAACAATACTTTCGACAGGTCATACTCTACCTCTACGTAGTTATCGATAAATGTACTGTTTTGCTCCGGATCCAGTACTTCGAGTAATGCCGATGACGGGTCTCCCCTGAAATCTGACCTTACTTTGTCAATTTCGTCCAGTATAAAGACCGGATTGGATGTCTTACCTTTCTTAATATTCTGAATGATCTTGCCCGGAAGCGCGCCCACATATGTTTTCCTGTGGCCTCGTATTTCCGCTTCATCATGCACACCTCCCAGCGACATTCGAACGTATTTTCTGTCGAGTGCGGCCGCAATCGACTTGCCTAATGAAGTTTTACCCACCCCCGGAGGGCCGTATAAACACAAGATCGGGCCTTTCATGTCCTTCTTCAGTTTCAACACGGCCAGGTATTCAATGATCCTGTCTTTAACTTTATCCAGGCCATAGTGCGCCTTATCCAGAATTTTCTTTCCCCGCTTCAGATCAAAGTTATCTTCGGTAAATTCATTCCACGGCAAATCGATAAGCATTTCGACGTAATTCATGGCTACCGGAAATTCTGCAGCAGCCGGATTCATACGCATTATCTTTTCAAGTTCCTTGTTGAAATGCCGGGCAACATGTTCCGGCCATTTTTTCTCATGACCTTTTTTTCTTAGTTCTTGTAATTCCTGGTCCGGTCCGTCTTGTCCCAGTTCATCCTGCAGCACCTTCATTTGCTGCCTCAGGAAATAATCCCGTTGCTGCTGGTCAATATCGAAATGTGCTTTTTGCTGGATCTCAAACTTTAATTCCAGTATCTGTACTTCTTTCAGCATATACTCCAGAAGCAGCGAAGCCCGCGAATGGCCGTCTTCCGTTTCGAGCAGCCGTTGTTTTTCCGCCACTTCCACATTCAGGTTCGAGGCAAGAAAATGCGTTAAAAATCCCGGGCTGTGTATGTTGTCAAGTGCAAGCTGAGCTTCCTGGGGTATTTCAGGACTAAGCCGCAGTATTTTTGAAGCGGCATCTTTCAACGATTGAATAAGCGCTTTGGTCTCCTTTTTCTTTTCGGAAGGAAAATTTTCTTTCAGCATTTTCATATCCGCAATTAATATAGGATCGGTCTTAACGAATTTCTTCACCTTAAACCTGTGCTTTCCCTGAATGATAATGGTTGTATTCCCATCCGGCAGTATAATCATCTTCACGATTTTGGCTATCGTCCCGATGGTATAAAGGTCTTTTGCTTCCGGATCTTCGTTTTCCAGATTCTTTTGCGCAATTACACCGATCACCCGGTTGCCCTGGTAGGCTTTTTTAACCAGCTTGATAGATTTTTTGCGTCCTACGGTAACAGGAATAACTACTCCCGGGTACAATACGGCATTTTTTAAAGGCAGTATCGAAATTTTTTCGGGTATGGATTCGCTGCTTATTTTTTCATTTTGGTCTTCAGCTATCAATTCAATAAACTCATCACTATCTTCATGATTGAGTTCTGAAAGTAGTAAATTACCGAAAAAGGGATTTTTTTGTTCACTCATATATTTATCCGACTAAACTATGCCAATATGACATAGTTTCCTCCTGCTATACAGCACTTTTTTAACATTAATACCTAATCAATACGTATGCCAAACAAATAAATAGTAATTTTTTGGCAGGGTTTTACGAATTTTACTATTTCAGAGCGCCATTTTATGCGTAAGGTCATTATAATATTACTGATATATTCAGGTTTTACAGGCAATTTGTCCGGTCAGGAAATTAAGGGGCAGGATATTATGCTTCGTGACACTTCTTTGGTGTCGTCATACCATTCTGAACTATTCAGGTTTCCAAATGTCAATAAAACTCCTTTTTACCGCAACGCCAAGGCGCTGAAAAACATTCAATCGCTGGATAAACAGAAAAGATGGGAAGAACTGTATCCTGTGTTGTCTGATTATGTTGCGAATTTCGGCGTTGTGAATTTTTATACTGACACGTACCTGATTTGGCGTCTTGCCAAACTTACCGAATTGTATGGCGATTTTGATGAAGCGAAACAACTTTACCGGCTCGTTCTCAAGCATAACCGTGATGACATCGATATCAATACCGTCGAGCTTTATTATGACTCACTCACCAGAAACGACCAAATCTATTATGTACCTGTTGAATATTATTACGAACTTGTTGACTACCGCCGCGAAGTTGACACGTTGCGCCCGCCACGCGGTGTACTCCTGAATATGGGACCCCTTGTAAATTCAAAATATGCTGATTATGGTCCAACATTGAGCGACGATGACGGATTAATGGTTTTTACTTCTAAAAGAACTTTTCTGACCGGCCTTGACAGCAGGTCGAATGAGGATTTATATTTTTCAAATAAATTTGATGACTACTGGGAGCAGGCACAACCATTTGAAGAAATTAATACTCTGTACAACGAAGGATCAGCCTGTTTAAGTAAGAACGGGAAAACATTGTATTTTGCCCGGTGCGATGCACCCGATACGTATGGCGATTGCGATCTGTTTATTGCCGAGATGCAACCTGACAGTACCTGGGGCAACATCAGAAACCTGGGGTCGCGGGTAAACAGCAATGCATGGGATTCGCATCCTTCGCTATCCCTAACAGAGGATACGCTTTATTTTGCTTCGGACCGGTTAGGTGGTTTTGGCCTTTCTGACATTTATTTTATTTACAAAAACCAGAAAATGGAATGGAGTGAAGCCCAAAATCTCGGGCCGGTTATCAACACACGCGGAAGCGAGGTCAGCCCTTTCTATCATCACCTGTTCAATGTTCTCTACTTTAGTTCGAATGGCCAGAACCTGAAATTCGGAGGGTACGATATTTACAAATCATACGCTGGCAGCGATCATTTATGGGACGAACCACAAAATATCGGACCACTTGTAAACGGGCCGGGAAGTGAGTTTTATTTTACGATTGACAAAAAATCACAAAACCTGTATTATGCCCGTTCAACTGAGAATAACATCAGTAACCTTGACCTGTATTCCTTTCCTTTGCCTATGGAGGCCCAGCCGCTTGCCACCACAAAACTGACAGGCAAGCTTACCAACGAAGAAACCGGCCTCCCCTATTACGGTATTGTATCTATCATTGACCTCGAAAATGGAATCGAAGTGGCTCCGCAGTTTCTCCGACCCGATGGCACATTCGAATTCAGATTAATTAATAACGCCAATTATCTGATTGTTATTCAGGGTGATGAGTTTTTCAGAATTGAAGAACTTTTCAGACTTGAAAGCGATTCATCGTATGTAAAGCAGGTTGAGCCAATTCATACCAAAATCAAGTTTCAGTCTATCGTCTTTGGAAACGGTGAATCAAATTTGCTTCCCGGCATGTACCCGGACCTGGATAAAATTGCCGATTTCCTGATTGACCACCCGGATTTTAAACTACGCATCTCCGGGCATACCGATTCGGACGGCCGCGAAGAATTTAATCTAAGGCTTTCGCAGGAACGCGCCGATGCCATAAAAGAGTATGTTGTTTATTTTGGCATGGTCGAGCCAGCACGGATAGAAGCCATTGGCTACGGGAGTTCAAAACCCATTGTAGAAGAATTGTCCGATACGGATAAGCAGCTTAACCGAAGGGTGGAGTTTGAGTTATATCAGGAAATGGTTGACCAGTAAGGGTTCATTACTACAGATCAGTCAAAACCCGTATAATCAGCCGTATTACCCGCCGATCAGGTTCTGAATAAATTCAAGCCGGAAGATATCGTTAAAAATCACGAATGCCATGAGCAGCAGCAGCAATATCATACCCGCTTTTTGAGCCATCTCCAGAAACTTATCAGAAGGCTTTCGCCCTGAAATTATTTCAAATGACAGAAACATCACATGGCCGCCGTCCAGTGCGGGGATCGGCAGAAAATTCATAAATGCAAGCACCATCGAAAGCAACCCCGTGATTCCCCAGAACCTTGCCCAGTCCCATGTACCGCCGAATATTTCCGTAGCAATCCGGATCGGGCCCATCAGCGACTTCGACGGGTTCATCTCTCCCCTGAAAATCTTACCTAATGCCCGGGCATTCACCCAAACAGCCGAGAACGCCCGCTGGGTGCCTACCGGTATGGCCTGAGCAAAACTGTATTCCCTGTGGGAGGTTGCTATCAGAATTTTACGGGCAAAACCAATCAACGCAGTGGAATCGAGGTGCGCTTTCATTTGCAGCGTCTGGTTCCCGCGCTTTACAGTAAACGAAATGTCTTTGCCAGCATACTTCATTTTTTCCCTGTTAAATTCATCAAAATAGTGTACTGGCTCATTCCCAATTGCAATAATGCGGTCTCCCTTCATCAGTCCAATCCGTTCGGCTTCGCTGTCCGGTAAAATTTCACCTACCTCAAACGGATAGCGTGGTGCAATAAAATTTAGCTGTGCATTTTTATCAGAAAGCTGTTCGATTAAGTCGGCAGGGACGAAAATATCGATCTTTTCATTTCCTCTCAAAATAGTATAATAACTGTTGTCGCCCAGCAGCACTTCAGCGCTTCTCACCTCGTCAAAGTCCTCAAACTCCATTCCGTTTATTAAAATAATTTTATCGCTGGTTTGAAGCCCCATTTTT
>QIDJ01000301.1 GCA_003228395.1 Flammeovirgaceae bacterium | reverse complement strand
CTTATCAGATTTTTTGCATTCTAATATAGTTCAAGATTAACTTAAAATTCTTAAATTAACCGTTTTTTGGCGCACCTAAACTGCAGAAAAAATGTGTTATGATATTCGGTTTTTAACAAAGAAAAAGCTCCTGTATGCCCGCAGATTTGCCGCTAGCGATGAAGATATCCGCGAGCTTGAAGAGCAGCTTCAAAAACTGGGTGAAAGAACCGGGCCGTATTATCACATTTCAGGGTTTGCCCACCCGGATGTACCGGTGATAACCAATGAAAACCGCCGGCAAATCAGTTTATATAACTGGGGCCTGATACCCCGGTGGGTGAAGGACGTAAAACAGGCCGTAGAGCTTAGCAACAAAACGCTGAATGCACGCGGAGAAGAAATGTTTGAAAAACCGTCGTACCGAAGCGCCGCAAGACACCGTCGTTGCCTGGTAATGGTTGATGGGTTTTTTGAACATCACTGGAAAAACAACAAGGCCTATCCGTACCACATTACCCTGAAAAACGACGAACCTATGGCATTGGGAGGATTGTGGGAAATCTGGGAGGATAATCAATCGGGGCTGGTACGAAAAACCTTTACTATTGTAACCACCCGCGCCAATACGCTTATGAGCCACATCCATAACAAACCCCGGGGAAGCGCCGGGCCGAGAATGCCCCTTATTATTCCAAAAGGACTGGAAGATGAATGGCTGCGTCCGTTTGAGGACCAGATCGATTTAGAGCGGATTAAGGAAATGGTGGCGCCGTACGATGAATATGAGCTGGTAGCCCATACAGTTGCCCGGCTGAAAGGCAAATCTGCAATAGGGAATATGCCCGCGGCAATTAAAAAAATTATTTATGAAGAACTGGAGACAGACCAGGGTGAATTATTCTGACTTTGCGGGACACAGCAAGGCCTGTTTTTTTGAATCAAAGTCACGTTTTCCGGTTAGCGTTATAAAAATGTAGGGCAAACCATTCCTCCCATTATTAAAAGTCTATCGTTTGCAATTCTGTAAAAGCTCATTATCTTTGCAGCCCTGTTTTAGATAGAGAATAGCGATGAAAAGGACATTTCAACCTTCAAACAGAAAAAGAAAGAATAAACATGGATTCCGCAGCAGAATGGAGACTG
Organism: Flammeovirgaceae bacterium; assembly: GCA_003228395.1. GTDB lineage: Bacteria > Bacteroidota > Bacteroidia > Cytophagales > Cyclobacteriaceae > SZUA-230. Next base: position 3,880 of record QIDJ01000301.1, on the reverse strand, counting down.
TTGGCGGAAGGGCTGTAATAGCATACCGAAGGGCAAAAGGAAGAAAAAAACTTTCTGTTTCCGACGAAAGAAAGCACAAACAGTGATATAGTTCGCCCTGCCCGCGACTTGCTAAATGTCCGTCATCCGGATTTGAGGACAAGTTTCAAACATTCGACTTTGCAGGTCAATAGATATACTTTCAGAAAAAATGAGCGGTTGTGCCGCAGAAAATATATTCAGGAACTGTTCGATGAAGGTTCCTCTTTTTTTTTATATCCCTTCAAAATCCTGTATATGATCCACACACACACCGATGTTTCTAACCGGCAGGTTTTGATAAGTGTGTCTAAAAAACAATACAAAAAAGCGGCTGACCGCAACTTGTTGAAACGCCGGATACGTGAAGCCTACAGGGTCAACAAACACATTTTGGACATTAATCCTGATAAAAATATATTCTTTGCTTATATTTATGTAGGAAGGGAGTTGATGCCCTTTAAAAAAATTGAATCAAAACTAAAACAAGCATTAATTCGTTTGAAAGATATACTTGGTGCAGAAATGGCATAAATATTGGTGACATTTGCCAGACACGTTAAAATAATAACCTAATTAAGTATTAGTTTATGAGAAAGAAAGCACTTGGAGCAATCCTGTTTATTGCAGTCGGATCGGTTATTTTTTCTTTTATCCCGGCGGGTAATTATTTCGAGATTGCCAAGAATCTTGACATATTTGCCACGCTTTTCAAAGAAGTAAATACCTATTATGTGGATGAAGTTGACCCCGAGGAGTTGATAAACACCGGTATCAATGCCATGCTTTCTTCACTTGACCCCTACACCAATTTTATTCCCGAAGAAGATGCCGCCGAATACCGGACAATGACAACGGGAGAGTATGCCGGAATCGGGTCGCTGATTGGGAAAGTAAATGGCAAGAACGTGATTACCATGCCTAATAAAGGATTTCCTGCTGATAAAGCCGGCCTGAAAATTGGTGATGAACTTATTGAGGTGGACGGAATAAATGTGGAAAAAAAATCTATCAGTGATATAAGCAAGCTCCTGAAAGGAAGGGCCAATACGGATGTAACCATAAAAGTGAGGCGCTACGGAATAGAAGATCCGGTTGATTTCACCATCACAAGAGGCTTGATCATCATTGATAATGTACCCTATTACGGCATGGTGGATGACAATTCCGGATATATCCGGTTATCTGATTTTACCACAAATGCAACCAAAGAAGTAAAAACCGCTCTTCAGGATTTAAAATCGCAGGGTGCAGAAAATGTGATCCTTGATCTTCGCGGCAACCCGGGCGGCCTGCTTTACGAAGCGGTAAATGTCTGCAATATATTTTTATCGAAAGGACTGGAAGTGGTAAGTACAAAAGGAAAAGTGGCTGACTGGAATAAAACCTACCGGACACTCAACAACGCCTTTGATGTATCAATACCGCTGGCAGTACTCACAAACACCGCCAGCGCCTCGGCTTCGGAGATCGTGGCCGGCGTGATCCAGGATTACGACCGGGGTATAATCGTAGGAAGAAAAACATTCGGGAAAGGCCTTGTGCAAACTACCCGGCCATTGACATATAACTCGCAATTGAAAGTTACGACCGCCAAGTATTACACCCCAAGCGGCAGGTGCATTCAGAAGCTGGATTACAGTCACCGGCAGGCCGATGGCAGCGTGGACACCATTCCGGATTCGCTGAAGGTTGCTTTTCAAACCAGCCATGGCCGTACCGTGTACGACGGCGGAGGTGTATTGCCTGATATTGAAACAGAAAGTGAATTTCTGGCTCCGATAACGATAAGCCTTCTTCAAAAAGCGCTTTTGTTTGACTATGCCACAGCCTACTATTATGAAAACACAGCCCCTGATGATGTCCGGAATTTCATCTTGTCAGATGCTGAATATGACGATTTTCTCCTCTGGCTCGGTAAAAAGGAGTATGATTATAAAACCAACGTGGAAGAAAGTATTGAAAAGCTTATTGATAATGCTAAAAAAGAAAACTATTACAGCGAAATTGAAGTACAAATAGCAAACCTTGAAAGCAAAGTCAAACATAACAAAGAATCTGACCTGATCACCTTTAAGGAGCAGATCAAAAGTATCCTGGAAGAGAACATCGCATCCAGATATTTTCTTATAAGTGGTGAAATTGAAGCATCTCTTGATAACGACACCGATCTTCAGGCGGCTATTAAGGTGCTGGATGACTCCAACAGGTATCGTAAGATTCTGAACATTGAATCCGAATAGTTAGACAATCCCCTTATGACTACCCTGCTAAGCCTGGAAACTTCTACGGATGTTTGCTCCCTGGCGCTGCATCAGGATGATCATCTTGTGGCAGCATTCAGTTTGTATATTCAACAAGCACATTCGCGATCGCTGGCAGCTATGGTGGACCAGGCATTTGATCATGCAAAAATGGATAAACGCAACCTGGATGCGGTGGCAATATCGAAAGGGCCGGGATCTTATACCGGATTACGCATCGGTACTTCCCTGGCAAAGGGCCTGTGTTTTGCCCTCGATATTCCACTTATTGCCGTAAATACACTGGAGTCCATGGCTTTTGCTGCCAACCGATTTAATCGCCTCAACGCGCTGCTATGCCCAATGATTGATGCCCGAAGAATGGAAGTATATTGTATGCTAACAAACAGCAACCTGGAAATAATAGAAGATACACGCGCAAAAATTATCGAGAACGATAGCTTTTCGTCTGTTCTGAAGCAGGATACGGTTTGGTTTTTCGGAAGTGGAGCAGAAAAATGCAAAACCCTGCTTGGACACAAAAAGCATGCGTTTTTTATCCGGAATTTTCACACTTCTGCTGAAAGTATCGGTATGATCGCCATTAAAAAATTTGAAAAGAACGATTTTGAGGACCTTGCCTATTTTGAGCCATATTATCTAAAGGAATTTATCGCAGGAAAACCGAAATCGTTAATTTAACAGGGTCTGGATACGCTGTAATAGAAACACCCGGGTAACTCCTTGAAAATAGTCAATTAAATATTGTTAACTTGAGAGTGTGTTATGGAAATCAGTAATACGATAATAAACAGGGTTGCAGGCAGCGCCCTGGTAAGCATTGACCTTGAAGACCTGTACCATCCGGGAGAAAGGGTACTGTATGATATAAAAGACAACCTTTTCGAAGGTATCGTGCTGAAGGAAAAAGATTTTCGGGATTTTATCCGCACACACAACTGGAAACAATACAACGAAAAAAATGTAGCTATAACGTGCAGCGTTGATGCCATTATTCCAACCTGGGCTTACATGCTGCTCGTTACAAAAATGGAACCCCAGGCCAACATGGTTGTGCTGGGTAACCTGCACGATCTTGAAAAGGCGCTTTTCAAGGAAGCCCTCGACAAGGTGGACATAGAAGCTTACCGAAATCGGAAAGTGGTAATTAAAGGCTGCTCGGATAAACCTGTCCCGGAATATGCATACGTAGAACTAACACGAAAATTACGTCCCCTGGCAGCCAGCATCATGTTTGGTGAACCTTGCAGTACGGTTCCGGTGTATAGAAAGCCGAAAGACCGCTAGCTGACCGCCCGTAAAGTATGAAGCGGCCAGGCAGAATCCTTCCGGTAATTGTTTTTTCCCAGTTTGCCGGCACTTCATTATGGTTTGCAGGCAATGCAATACTTCCTGATATTCAAAAAGCATGGCAGTTAGGTGAGGCCAGCCTGGGGTGGATGACATCCTCGGTACAACTTGGCTTCATAGCCGGCACTTTTCTTTTCTGGCCGGCATTTACCCTGTGGGGATGAAGATTGCCGCTGAATGGTACCAGAAAGGATTGGGGAAAGCGCTTGGCTATCTGGTAGGCGCCCTGGTGATAGGGACGGCCTTTC
>QIDJ01000121.1 GCA_003228395.1 Flammeovirgaceae bacterium | reverse complement strand
TGCATAGCTTTAAATCTTAAATTTAAACCGGGCGATATGATTCCCCCTTTAAAAAATATTCCTTCTGTAATAAGATCGTAGGTAATGCATGACCCCATATCCAAAACAAGGCTGTTTCCGGAGGGGTTCCTTACGCTGGCGCAAACTACTACAGCGATCCGGTCAACTCCCAGGGTATCAGGGGTTTCATAATCAATTGTAACCGGAAGCGGTGTTTTATGCGTTAATACCAGGGTGGAATAATGTTCAGAAAATGCATAATGGCGATTGTCGGCAGATGTGGCCACCGTACTAACGATGATGTTCGTGGGATTCAGTTTTTTTACTATTTCCTCCAATGATTCAACCGTTGTGGTTCTGACCGGATCAATTAATTTGCCCGCATTGAAACATCCGATCTTAACCGATGAATTTCCTATATCAATAGCCAGATTCATTATTTTTACCTTTGTTTAAAACGTAACCCCCATTGAAAAGGTATTGGAAATGCAACAAAAATACATAGTTATTGGATTGATGTCAGGAACCTCTCTCGATGGTCTGGATATAGCATGCTGTGAATTTATAAAAACGGGTGATTCGGTAACAGGTTATAATATTATAAACACAGAGACAAAAACCTACCCCGATTACCTAAAAAAACGACTGGAACAAGCGATTAATTTCAGCAAAGATGAGCTTGAAAGGCTTGATACCGATCTGGGAAACTGGATGGGAGAGGCCACGGCTGCATTTTTAAGTACCCATCATCTGAAACCGGAACTTATTGCTTCGCACGGACATACTGTTTTTCATAAACCGGCGCAAAAGCTAACCATGCAAATCGGAAATGGAATCATCATTTATAAAATTACAGGCTTACCCGTAGTTTATGATTTCAGAACCCTGGATATTGAACTTGGGGGTCAGGGCGCTCCGCTGGTTCCGGTTGGTGATCAGATGCTTTTTAAAGATTATGAGTTCTGCCTGAATCTTGGCGGTATCGCCAATGTATCGTTTAGTGAAAACGGAGTACGAAAGGCGTTCGATATATGTGCATGTAACATTGTATTCAATCACCTGGCTTCTCAAAAAGGGAAAACGTACGATGAAAATGGCTATATAGCGGCCTCTGGAAAACCGGTACTTCTGTTTGAAGAAGCGCTTGCAGCCATTGACTATTATAAAATGCCTTATCCCAAATCAATAGGGAGGGAATGGGTGGATGAAGAAGTGCTCCACTTACTTTCAGCATATAAGGAACCAACAGAAAATTTAATGCACACATATGCCTTGCATGTAGCTGATGTGATCGCAAATGTTTTTAACTCGATTGCCAAAAATGTGTTCGCTTGTAAGAGGTGCAGGGTACTTGTAACCGGTGGTGGTGCTTACAACAAACACCTGATTGATGAAACTCAAAAGCGTTGTTTCGAAAATATTGAACTGGTTGTGCCTGATAAAAGCCTTGTTGATTATAAAGAGGCCCTCATTTTTGGCCTGATGGGCCTGCTCCGTGTCCATAACCAGGTCAATTGCCTGAAAAGTGTGACGGGTGCACAACGGGATACCAGTTCAGGCCGCATTGCGGGTTCGGTTGTGTTGTCCCTTTAACTTTTTCAGCCATTTGACTGCCTGAAGTAAAAGAATATAAGGTATTTTATTGCGTCATTTACTCGTTTAGTTTAGTTTAAGGGGCTAATTTTTTTTTGTGAAGAAAGTTTTTACCCTTGTATTCGTATTATCAGCAATATCTTTAGCCGGAGTTGCTCCGCTATTTGGAGCTGATAATTTAAACCATTCTGGTGTTTCTGGTCATTCTGTTATTGAAAGCGTGGGCACCCATCCGAATGTTGCCAATCCTTTACAGGATGCCGCTGATGATAGCCTATCGGAAGATTCAGCCCATGCGCAAGCCGCCGGGTGGACTGTATTTCCATTCGTGCTTCTCCTTCTGATGATTGCTACTGGTCCGCTGTTTTATGAACATTTCTGGCATAAGCATTATCCGAAGATTGCAGTTATTCTGACCCTGTTGGTTGTAGCTTACTACTTATTGAAGCTTCACAATGTACATGCTCCGGTACATAGCTTTTTTGAATATTTTCAATTCATTTCGCTCCTGGCTTCACTCTATATTGCTTCTGGCGGCATTATGATACAGGTAGATAAAAAAGCAACTCCGGGAGCGAATATTTTGTTGCTGGCAATCGGTGCAGTGATTGCGAATCTGATAGGTACCACGGGTGCTTCTATGCTGCTCATCAGGCCATTTATCAGGCTGAATAAAACGCGTATAAAAGCATATCATATCATATTTTTCATATTTATTGTAAGCAATATTGGGGGATCGTTGACCCCCATCGGTGACCCTCCGTTATTTCTGGGCTTTCTTAAGGGAGTTCCATTCTTTTGGACACTTACACATAACCTTTTCCCGTGGATTTTCGGGATCAGCTTTCTTCTTGCCGTATTTTATTTTATCGACTTGAGAAATAAATCAAATTACAGCCTTGATGATGAGCCTGAAGAATACACGAATAAGATTTCCATGACCGGAAACAGAAATTTTTTATGGTTGGCTATCGTTATTGGGGCCGTTTTTCTTGACCCGAATGTCTTTGATTGGGTGCCCGCCATTCATTATGATGGTGTTAAATTGTCTTTCATACGTGAACTGATCATGCTTTCGATTGCCTGGCTGTCGTACCGGTTTGCAAATAAAGATGCCCTTGAAGGAAATGAGTTTAGTTTTGAACCGATAAGGGAGGTAGCGTTTATATTCGTCGGGATATTCGGAACGATGATGCCGGCATTGGAACTTGTCAGCAACTATGCTGCCAGCCCGGAAGGCATGAAGCTCATCAATCATAACACCCTGTACTGGGGAACGGGAATATTATCCGGATTTCTTGATAATGCACCGACCTATATCAATTTTCTTACGGCAGCCATGGCTACAAAAGGGGGCGATATCGGAATATTCAATAATGTAATCGATTTTGCACGGGGAAGCGTGTATGAGGATTCTATAATGAGTCTGAAAGCTATTTCCGTGGCAGCTGTCTTTTTTGGGGCCATGACCTATATTGGAAATGGTCCAAATTTCATGGTAAAATCCATTGCCGAACAAATCGGGATCAAAATGCCTACATTTTTTGGCTATATCATCAGGTTTTCCATCCCGATCCTAATCCCCCTGTTTGTCCTTGCCTGGTTGATTTTCTTCTATTACGAGGTTTTATAATGGAACCACATAGAAGCTCACATAGAAAACAAAAAAATACCTGGCTTCAGCCCCTTATTCTACAACGTAGCCGTAATAAATAGTAATAAAAACTGAGCGAAGGCGCCAACCTGAAAGAGCTTATTATTACAAAAATTACTATCAATAGATTATCAATAGTGCTACCTGCAATCAGACAGGTGTGTCTTATGGCTCCTCGCAATACTCAATATGATAAGCTGTTTGTACTTTTGTCGTTTGAGGTGCGATTTAACTATAACAAAATGAAGTACTATACGCCGGTTTTAATCCTTTTACTCACCGGGCTATTAGTGTCTTGCAACAACGATGACATAAATAAGCCTGCAAATGGTTTTACCGAACTGAATATTCAGAACTGCCTGGTGCCTGTTTCCTCCTCAGAACTTGAAGTGCTTACCTGGAACATAGAAAAATTTCCCATATACAACGAAAATACCATTATTGAGCTGGCCGCAATAATTAATGAGCTGGATCCTGACCTGATTGCTATGCAGGAGATCAGCAATAGCGAGGCCCTGGATGCGTTGCTGGCAAAACTTCCCGGGTGGGAAGGTCAGATCGCCATTTCGGGAAGCCTGAATCTTGCCTATATATATAAAACCGGTGAAGTAGAAATTTTGGAAAACAGCACAGAACTCTTTGAGGATGACCGTTCGGCATTTCCACGGTCACCACAAATGTTGACTGCCCGCTACACCGGAGGCGAACCAATCACATTTATAAATATTCACCTGAAATGCTGTGGCGGTGAAGATAATTTCAACCGCAGAAAAGACGCCAGTGTGAAACTAAAACAATACATTGACACCAACCTGGCTGATAAAAGGGTTGTATTGCTCGGTGATTTTAACGATGAAATTACCGGAGATTCACTAAACACACCTTTTTTCAACTTTATTGCCGACAGCCTGAACTACACCTTTGCGGATATGACCATAGCAAACGGCAATGAAACACATTGGTCGTACCCGGGATGGCCCAGCCATATCGACCATATTCTGTTGTCTGACGAATTGTATGGATCAGAAATTAAAACCGAAACGCTCACCTTTGATACCTGCGATCCGGCTTACAGCATGATTATATCGGACCACCGGCCTTTAATAATAACCCTGACAGGATTTTGATCTTCTGTCAGGGTTCGTGTTAGAAGTTTTGAGAAACCTTTTAGTTAATGAATTATGCCTGCTAAAATTTAATTGCCAGACCGGTGTTCCATGTGGTGCCGAATCCGGGATAAGCAATATTCTTATTGAAGTCTGCTTCGTCCGTCCTGTTCGTTTCCGATTCAGACCAGTATTGTTTGTCAAGCAGGTTATTTACATTCAGCCTGAACGTCCAGTTTGTACCTCCAACAGCAAAATCATAATATAATCCTGCATCGACAAGTGAATAACTCGGGAGTTTTAACACTCTTTGTTCCGGAGTCAGCGTAGGATCAAAGAAATTTTTATCTCTGGTAACATTATAGTCGGCATACAGATTATCAGCCAGGTACCAGCTTGCATACAATCTTAACCCGCGGACAATTTCCCAGGTCAATCCCAGCCTGGTTGTAAATTGCGCTGCGTCGCCCACTTTGGCGTCTTTTAATAACAATGTAGAATCGCCCACAAAATTCTGATCATCATCAAAGAACTGAAGCTCAACATCATCTTTATACGTCCAGTTACCTGCTGAAAGCATGGCATCCAGCCTGAGTCCTCTGGCAATATCGCCATACACTTCAATTTCAAGACCGGAGTGCACCTCTTTGATTCCATCC
>QIDJ01000086.1 GCA_003228395.1 Flammeovirgaceae bacterium | reverse complement strand
GGGTGGGGTTTCCAGTATTGCAATAAATGCACCTTAAATAATGGCTAAAGGGACTTTATTACTTAATTTTATTTTTTCCCGGACGACAGTAGTTTTTAATTATAATTAAACGCACGCTTCATGGCGTACCAGAGTTTCACAGAGAAAAAGGGGTATAATTTTACTTTAAAACGAACTATCAATTCTTAGCCCAAAAATTATAGAATATAAAGTGATAATTTGAAATTTCATCACATCATAATTTCCGTTTGCACTTCACCTGTTTTCTATCCATTTGCGGGTTTTAAAGTAATGATTGTATAATGAAACCTTGCAAAAAGGTTATACGTATAAAATGGTAGCTTGCTTTACAAGGTACTTTGATTTTATTTGATCTATTATGGAAAAACACAAGAAAACGCTTGGCATACTGTTGATTTGTTATGCCGCATTAAAGATTGTATTATTTATTGTTGGCCTTCAGATTTTGTCTGCTGCGCTGCAGTTTGTGGTGAACGATACCGAAATTATGTTTGCCACCTATATCATAAAATACGTAATAGGAACACTGGTAGTATTTTATGCCATTCCGGCTGTAATCGCAGGTATCGGGCTGATGCAGGATAAAAAGTGGGCGCTCATCCTTGCTTTGATTATTGGTGTGATTTCGCTGCCGGTATTCCCGTTCGGAACCGCAGTGGGCGTGTATGCCATCATCGTTTTCCTGATGGACCAAAGCCCGACTTACAATCCTAAAGAAACTGCCTCAACCCAGGACCGTTAACACGCCGGTTCAAGTCCTGGTACCTGCTGGCGCGCATTTGCCCCGAGGGATGCTTGTGGCACAATGTGCGCCGATTTTATTGAATGTAATTCCATACGCATTCGGAGATGCGCACGAGGAGAGTAAAGAAGGGTACAGCGTACCCGAGCTATTTATAGCACAATAATTCTACAAATAAATGAAGGTGCGGAGCACCGAGATATTAAAACCATCCATTCACCCTATTCACTATGCAAAATAAGAATGACACATGTGTCGCCATCGCATGGCAGGTGGGCACTTTGGTCAGAATGGCGGGCACTATTCATGCGTTTCTTCCTCCAGTTTTCTTATCAATTCCCTGCTGTATTGCGTCATCTCCTCCGCCGCCGAATAAATTGTTCGTACCAATTCTTCACTAATTTGCTCTTTGTCCAGCACACCACGCACCATCCAGACTGATTCCGAGTAATATTCAGCCCATATCCGGAGTATATCCTGCTCTCTTTTTAAATCACCACCTTCTTTCAGTGCTGCTTCGCTCAACTCATATTCAATATCCTGCCGTCTCCTGGCTTCATCTGCAAGCTCCATTACTATATGTCGGAACATTTCTTCATCTGCATTAACCAGTGAGTAGGCAGTTACCAGGGCGGCAGTGCCTACATTCTGCAAGGTCGAAGCCGAAACCTTATCAATCCGGTCAGCATCGGTATGGTAAAACACATCAGTAAAATGCCATAAAAGCAACCCCGGAATGCCGGCATTCAGAAACGGAACATGATCGCTGCCTCCTTCGTATGGATTTGAGTTCACCGTCCATCCTGCAAATGTTCCCTGCTGCTTAAAAACCGACAATGCAAAATCGTTAAAATAATTCGGTTTTATTTCTGAGGGTCGCAGCCGCCTGCCTCCCCACTCTGTGTGCTGGTCATTACCCCGCAACCAGACCGCGCCCGGGTCGGGCATCTTTTCGATTAAAAAGGTGCCGCCTGTAATGGATGTATTTTCACCAACCATATCCAGGCTGATGCCCCACTTTATACCTTTAGACCTTACGCTGTCCTCAATGATATATCTTTGGGTTGATCTGAACTCATCGCCAAACAGAAATGTAATGCTACGTTGCGGCACAAATTTCCCGGATTTTACCAGCCTGGCGGTAACCATAGCCATTTCAGCCTGCGCCCCTACACCTGATGCATTGTCATTGGCGCCTGGTTCCTGCACATGGGCGCTGAACACGATTCGTTCATCAGGGTGAATTTTGCCTTTCACATCTGCAACCAGTGTGAGCTCTTCGGATGAAAAAAAGCGGGTTTTGATATTCACACGCAATGTTACTTTTCCGTTGTTTTCCCGAAGTTTTTGCCGGAGTCTCGTTTTCGCAGCATACGATAGCACAATAGCCCAGGGCTTGTACTCCGTATCCTGAGGCAACCACCTGAATTGAATCGAGTGTATATTCTTTTCAGGTTGTATGTATGCCGGATTACTATACACCATCACACCTACAGCGCCTTTATTAATGATCGCTTTTTTATACAAACTTCCAGCCCCTGCCTCGGCAAATACTATCCTGCCCCTGACATCCATGCTATCCAGGCCGGATCCATCTCCCGTATCCACGACTTCGGCCACAATTTCACCTTCGGTTGACCATGAATTTACGGCCAGCATATTCCGGTTAGCCGAAAAAGTCAGCAATGGGGTTTCATCTCCTTCCATCCACACCACCGCGTCCACGGGCTCCCATGTAAGTTGCCTGAGCGGCCGTTTTTCGATACGGTATGTCAGCATTGCATCGTCGCCGGCTTGTTCTTCTGAGACAAATCCTGCTTGTTCCAGCAGATGAGCGACATGATTAATGGAGGAGTCAAAACCGCTGTTGCCGGCCAGCCTCCAGTGTTTTTCAACGAATGCCACCGTTTCAAATGCCCGTCCGCCGGAATACTCCGCTCTTACAAGCTCAAAGTACCTGTCAATCTGAGCCTGGCCGGTCTCTTCCTGCGCAAAAGCAGGGTAAACAAAAAAAATACAGAGCAAGCAAACTGGTATTCTAAACATACGAAAGCGCCTGTTTTATATCCTGTATAAGGTCATCCGGATGCTCCACTCCTATCGACAAGCGTATTAATTTCTCTGTAATGGACAGTTCAAGGCGCTCTTCCGGATCCACATCGCTGTGGGTCATCGTAGCCGGATGTTCTGCCAGGCTTTCGGTGCTTCCCAGACTCACCGCCAGTTTGAATATCTTTAGGTTATTCAAAAATGTAAATGCCTCTTTTTCTCCACCTTTTACATCAAATGATATCATCGCACCCGGGGAAAGGCATTGTTTTTTATAAATTTTATATTGCTGTCCGTTCTTTTCCGTCAGCAATCCCAGGTAATATACCTTTTCTACTTTCGGATGATTATTGAGAAATTCTGCCACCTTTTGCGCATTAGCGGTTTGCTTTTCCATTCTTGGTTTCAGGGTTTCAAGGCTGCGCATAAGCAGCCAGCCTGTCCAGGGGCCGGCCATGCTGCCCAGAAATGTTCGCAGTGTTTTTATCCGGTTGATCAGCTCTTTACTACCCAGGCAAGCGCCGGCGATCACATCGCTGTGGCCTCCAATGTACTTCGTAGCCGAATACACGACCATATCTGCGCCATGTTTCAGGGGATGCTGCCACAAAGGCCCCATATAGGTATTGTCAATTGTCACAAGTACTTTTTTATCGTCCAATGAAAAATGGTCAGCAATTTTGCGGCAGCTTGCAATATCGATCAATGCATTAGTGGGGTTTGCCGGTGTTTCCACAAAAATCATGCGTAGCCGGCCGGCAAAGCCGGAGTCCTCCACCAGCTTTTTCACTTCATCGTTTTCCATCTGCGGCTTAACTTCCAGTGTTTCTATTCCGAATTTTGTCAGTACATGTTTAATAAAGTAATCCGAACCGCCATACAACGGGCTACTGTACACCAGCAGGTCGCCCGGGTTAAGAAATTCCAGCAACGTGGTGGATATGGCGGACATTCCCGATTCAAACACCGCACAATCTTCCGATTCATCCCATAATGTCAGCCTGTTTTCAAGAATTTCAAGGTCCGGATTATTCAACCGGCTGTAAATAAGACCCATTTCCTCCCTCGGGCCTTTTTCACGAAGTCCGTAGGCAAGTTCAAAAAAGGATTTACCTTCCTCAGCGGTTTGAAATACAAACGTGGAGGTTTGAAAAATCGGACATTTTATAGCGCCAACCGACAGTTCAGGTTTATACCCATAGGACATCATTAAAGTCTCAGGTCTCAGATTTTTAATGTCTTTTTTTCCTTTCATCTTCCTTTTATCTATTTTTCGTTGGAGTTGTGACAATACTAACAGAAATTATATAATATACGACCAATCAAATGTAAATAACCATGAGAAAAGTCACCATTTTATTTTTAATCATTTTTGGTTTACCTGCGATGGCATGGTGCCAATCTGATCCGGCTTCCGATCCGGAACTGGACGGCAACCAGAAAGCGGTAATGGCTGCCATTATGGAATTATTTGACGGATACCGGGCCAGTGACTCCGCAAGAGTAAGCGCTGTATTTACAGATAATGCACAAATGCAGCGGATTACGGCGCAAGACGGCAAAACCGGTGTATCCCCGGCCAATTCTGTTCAGGGATGGCTCAATTATATCGGGAGCGGACTTGAACAAACGCATGATGAGCCGATCTGGAACTACACCGTACATATCGACGGCAGCCTGGCAAGTGTATGGACGGAGTATGCTTTTTATCTGGACGGTGCGTTTCATCACTGTGGCGTGGACGCTTTTCTGCTTGTTAACACACAGGATGATTGGAAGATATTTCACGTGGTTGACACCAGCAGGGAAGAAGTCTGCAACGTACCTGATGCCATTCATCAAAAAAGTGGAATCAAATAAATCATTGTTCCGTTTAGGGTTGTAAACAAAAACATGATATGCATAAAATTCCTATTGTTGTCCTCCTTTCTATTGCTTGGTTACAGGGGCATGCACAATCCAAAGAACACGGATACACCTATATTGTTAACTTGACACAAGTTGAGGATGATAAGTTACGGGTTACCCTTTTGACTCCTGAAATTGAAGCCAATGAAATAAACTTTTATCTTCCAAAAATTATCCCGGGAACTTACCGTATTGCGGATTATGGACGTTTTGTTTCAGATCTTAATGCCTATGACAAAAAAGGACGTAATCTTTCAACCCAACGGATTGATGATAATACGTGGCGAATATCAAAATCCCGTAAACTAAAAAAAATATCCTACCTGGTAGAAGATATTTTCGATAGCAGCATCAAGGAAAATCAGGTGTTC
>QIDJ01000303.1 GCA_003228395.1 Flammeovirgaceae bacterium | reverse complement strand
GACTCGCTGCTTTTCTTATCCTGTATGGATGGTTTAGAAAAGATATGAAATCAATACTTATTTCTGCTGCCATTATGATAATATATGGTGGAATTTTTCTTAAAATGATACCGGCAAATCCATGGGTGTCATGGGAGTCTCATTTGCTCGGGGCTGTGGTAGGCGCAGTAAATGCATTTATACTTAGCCGAAAACACTAAATAATTTAGTAAAAATCATTTAATGTACTTTCAATCAATAAGTTAGATTCCTTATATTCAAGAAATAGATATATCAATATTAACTATAAACCCATTTGGGTATCGCTAACAATCCACTGCTAATTATGCAATCATTGAAATGATTCAGTCGTAATGATCTATGGTAATAATCAGGATAAGAGAAGTGTGCTGTCTCCTTTTTTGATACGTATGATCCGGGTCCAGTGAAGCAACTTCATAACCGGATAGGTGGGATCAATCTCATACCACTTTGTTGCAAAATTAGGGCGGGCTGCAAACTTGTGATGGTTGTTTTGAAAAACTTCTCCCAGAATTTATTCATCGTAAACATCTGATGTGCGCTGTACCGATGATGAAAAAAGGTCTGGCTGAAAAGTGATGTGTACCAATGTCCGATAAAAAGTAGCCAGATTGTCAAAATTGCAGTGTTGTGTAATTAATGAAAATGCAAATATACGGTTAGTTGCATTTCTAAAAAACGGTAAAGCTATATGCAATGATATTAGCGCCCATTTTTAAAGCCTGCTGCCTTTTCTCCTCAGGGTCGTTATAAATCACCTGGTCTTCCCATCCATTTCCCAGATCACACTCGTAGGTATAAAAGCATACAAGCCGACCTTCATAAATGAGTCCGAAGCCCTGCGGGGGCTTGCCATCATGTTCATGTATTTTCGGTAATCCATTATCGAAATGAAATTTTTGGTGGTAAATGGGATGATTGAAGGGTAGCTCAACAAACTCCAGTTCAGGAAACACCTTTTTCATTTCCAGCCTCACAAATTGATCCAGGCCATAATTATCATCAATATGTAGAAATCCGCCTGAAATAAGGTAATCTCTCAGGTTTTCGGCATCCTGGTCCGAAAAAACCACATTGCCATGCCCCGTCATATAAATATAAGGGTAAAGAAAGAGTTCGGAACTCCCAACATCCACGATTTCATCATCAGATGCAAGGTTCATATTCAGTTCCTGGTTGCAAAACCTGATCAGATTGGGCAATGCGGTTTTATTGGCATACCAGTCACCACCGCCATGATATTTAAGTTTTGCGATTTTCAGGCTCTCCTGCGGTAATGCCTGTAAAGAAGTTAATGCAATTACTGCTGAAAAAAGTATTTTTGGCAACCGGTTATCCATACGCCTGATGAAAAAAGAATTTTTTTTTAAGCTTCTTGATGCATATCAAAGATATCATCATTCTGCGATTTCTACCAAAAGATTTAAATATGAGCAAATTATTTCTGCGATAAATAGCCTTACGACCAATCAACGGTTTTTCATAGAAAAAGTTGGATATTCATTTGAAGAAAGAACCGTTTATTTAGTTCAATGGGGGCAGGGTGATACGAAAATACTGCTATGGTCGCAGATGCACGGTGATGAGTCAACCGCAACAAGAGCCTTGCTCGATGTGTGGAAATTTCTCGATGCAGACGATGATTTTAATGAAATCCGTAACGATCTTTTTATAAAAACAACATTAATTTTTATACCGGTGCTAAATCCGGATGGAGCAAACCTGTTTCAACGGCGTACGGTGCAGGGCATCGATATGAACAGAGATGCCGTTAAGCTTCAGACACCGGAAGCGAGAATTCTGAAAGGGGCAATTGATAGATTTAATCCTGAGTTTGGATTTAACCTGCACGATCAAAGCCCGTATTATGCTGCGGGAGAATCTCCTTTTCCGGCCTCCATTTCATTTCTTGCACCTGCCTATAATCATGCTAAAGAGATCAATACGCAACGCGAAAACGCCATGTCCGTAATTGGATTCATGAACAACCTGCTTCAAAAAATTATTCCTGGCCATGTTGGCAGGTATGATGACACATTTAATCCCCGGGCATTTGGCGACAACATTCAAAAGTGGGGCACAAGCACGATTCTGGTTGAGTCAGGGGGGTATCCTGGTGATGGTGAAAAAGAGTATTTACGAAAACTTAATTTTGCCTTACTGCTGGCATCGTTCGAGGCAATTGCACATGACGCCTCCCGAATAAGTATAAATCACCCGTATGATTCCATTCCATTTAATGTAAAAGACCGGTTTTTTGATTTACTGATCAGAAATGCAGTGATCGAAATTGCAGGAAAGGCATTTAAGGTGGATATTGGGATCAACAGGGAGGAAGTTAATTACTATGATTACAGTGACTTTTATTTCAGAAGCATCGTTGAGGATATGGGAGACCTGGCGTTTTATCATGGCTACGAAGAGCTGAATGTAAACGGAATGAAAGTAAAAACGGGCAAATGTTATCCATACCGGTTTGAAACGCAAGAGGATTTACAGCAGGCTGATTTCGATCATATGCTGAAAAACGGATACACATCGGTGGTAGCAGACGATGCGGCATTAGCCAAACCTTTTTGTGATTTTCCGGTAAATTTAGTTCACCAAAGAAAAGTAAAAACAATGGAATTTAATATTAAACCGGAAGGACCGGCAGATTTCATCGTTTTAGAAGAGCTTGAAGTCAGGCATACCATTGTAAATGGGTTTGTGGTGAATTATTCCAAAACAGGATTTGGTGTAAAAAACGGATTGGCCTATGGATATTGATTTAACCTGTAATCTGCCTGTAGTGTACTATTGAACAAATTCTGTAATAAGTTGAATGTATTTATGGGGCCCTCAGGGTGGAAGCCTGAAGCCCGATGGGTGTATGCATAAGCCGGCCGGAAGAAAACTACTTCACAATAAAGAGAAAATCGCCTCCTGATTCGTGAAACGTGAACACATTTATTTCAGGAATAGCTTCGAGCTCCTGCATATATCCATTTAGCTCGAACATGGTTATTACGTCATCTCCGTCGCCATAATTCCGAAATGCCTCCAGCAGTTTACTCGACATGGGCGAAAATCTTGAGCGACCGATGGTGGAGACGGTTTTATCACTACTGGCAATATAGAAGCCGGCTTTTAATTTAAATTTAGAAGAAATAAGTTCGGCTCGTGGAAGAGAATCATTTGGAAAGAGATTTTCAGTAATATCGGATTTGATATATTTTTTTATGCTGTCGGCGTTTGGTACATCCATGAATAAAAGCAGGTGCTGAACCTGGCAGCTACTTATCAGATTGGCAATATCTTCAAATGAGATCATCTGATCATACGCAAGTGAATCGGATTCTGACAGAATCAGGTATCCATTGCCTGCTTCATCCATTGCGCTCAGACCGGCAATGTAAATAAACAGTTGTTTGGTTACATTACTGGTATCGGCGGCACATTCGTTGGAAATACTGTTTACGAAATTGATTTTTGAATAGTTTTTATACGATGATGCCCGGTAACCATAGGTAAACATCAGATCGTCCTTGATGGAATTAGTCTGAAAATCCAGAAATGTTTTGTCCTGATGTAGGGTATAATCGGTCGTATAAAAAAACAAGGCCGCATTATTATCCTGCGCATACAGGCTGGAAATAAGGATTGCAGGAAGGAGCAGAAGTAGGGTGAATTTTTTCAATGTTTTTAGATTATAATATTCAACATGAATTTTCCTGTACAATTTAGAGTAAAATCATGAACTTTAATAAAGTTTTCAGGCAATAATTTAAGAATTCAATCGCGTTCTGTCAAAAAAAGGAACTTACTCGTTTACGATTTTTAATTTTTGTAAAAAAGCAACCATAATTAAAACCGTTAAAAAGTATTTCACCTGATTATAATATTTGGTTAATTCGCACCCTGATTCAGTTTTACATTCATGCAACAAAACGCAGTCATACTTACCGCCGGATTGCTGAACGACATCCATGCCAAAACAGCTCACGGGCTCATCAGGGATTCTGAACGGTTTAAGATAACAGGAGTGATTGATGATAAGTTTGCCGGGCAGGATGCCGGCGAGGTGATAGACGGACGCAACCGGGGTATCCGGATATATGCCTCCATAAAAGCATACCGGCAGGAATCTGAGCAACCTGCAGATTTTTGTATTATTGGTGTTGCCACTAAAGGCGGCGTGATACCGGAAGCATTCAGGCCGATAATTAAAGAAGCCCTGCAAACCCGAATGGGCATTATATGCGGGCTGCATCATTACGTGGGCAACGATCCGGAATTTGCAGCGCTTGCAAAAAAACATGTGGTTGATATTATTGATATCCGCAAACCCCGGCCGGCTTCCGAACTTGCGTTCTGGACCGGGGAGATCAAAGAGGTATTAACGCCCAAAATATCCATTTTGGGGACGGATTGTGCGCTGGGAAAACGCACTACGGCAATGTTTCTGGGCAATATGATGCGCGACCATGGGCATAATGCACATATGATTTATACCGGCCAGACCGGATGGATGATGGGTAATAAATATGGATTTATTTTTGATTCCACACCAAATGATTTTGTATCCGGAGAACTGGAAGATGCGATTCTGAGGTGTTACCGGAATGAAAATCCGGATATTATTTTTCTGGAAGGGCAATCGGGATTGCGTAATCCAAGCGGCCCGTGCGGATCAGAGTTTATCATTTCAGCCGACGCCGATGCGGTGATCCTGATCCTGAATCCGGAACGAACCAAATTCAAAGACATGGAAGATTATCCTGCCAACATACCTTCCGCCAAAGAAGAAATGGAATTGATCCGGATATTGGGCGCGCCCACGATCGGACTTGCCTTGAATACAGCAGGGATTTCTGCCGCACAGGCCAGAAAATGGCAGGCGAAATACGAAGATGAACTGGGAATACCTGTTGCGTTGCCGTTGGAAGAAGGAGTGGAGAAACTGTACGGTGTTTTAAAAGGAGAAATCGACAAATACAGATAATGATTTAAAATTTAAAAAACTAACCACTTAATAATCCAAAATTAAAATCATTAGCAAGGGCGTTGAGGAGAAATATGACACTCAGCGAAGT
>QIDJ01000031.1 GCA_003228395.1 Flammeovirgaceae bacterium | reverse complement strand
AGCACCCGGTTTGAAGATTATTAACTGTACATTAATATGGGATTGAGGAAGTCCATACTGAAAAAAATTGTTTATCCTATACCGGAATATATTCCGGTGAAGAAGGCTGATCCACCAAAATCCATAGATGTAGTATCCGCCTGGCAGGGTCTGGAACAAATTATTCCGGATATTATGGATAGGTTTGGGATACAAGGTGGTCGGTGTATCGAAATTGGTGTGGAATTCGGGTATTCTGCGGTTATTTTTTCTAATTTTTTTCAAGAAGTTGTTGCCGTAGATACGTTTGAAGGGGATATCCATTCTGGCCATAAAGAAAATCATTATGAGTCCACAAAGCGTTTGCTGCAGGCCTATCCTAATATTAATTTAGAGAAGTGTACTTACCAGGAGTGGATTGTGAAAGACCATTCCCATTACAATTTTGCCCATGTGGATATTGTACATACTTATGATGATACGTTTACCTGCGGCCTGTGGGCAGCAGAACGAAGCCAATGTGCAATATTTCATGATACGGAAAGTTTTATGGCTGTTCGGCATGCGGTGATTGATATTGCAAAACAAACAGGAAAACAACTTTTCAATTACCCCTACCACAACGGACTTGGGATTATTGCAGGATGACAGGATGAAACCTTTGTATATGAAACTGGCCGGGTGGATCGTGTTTTCGCTTCAGCGTCGTTGAAGGAAGAGTCGCAAAAAATACTTGTTCGGGTTAGGACCGTTGCTTGAATATCCGCAATCCTTTGACCCGGGAATTGATTTTGACCTGACATTTATCATAAACAGCGTTTTGCCGGAGAGTAAGCCGGTATTCCGCCGGTTTCCTGGTTTACAAAAGCGCCGGCAGCGGCAAATTGAACGCCGTAAAGCACGCTATAAAAAGCTAAAACAGAAATACCCGGTAATCTCAATGCTTATATTTCGTGAATCCAACCTGGAGAAAGACATTGGCGCCTATGATTTCGGGTTAAAGAAATTTAAGAAACAGGGATATGGAAGCGATGTGGTGATGATGAATACAAATGTGCGCGGCCCTTCAGAAGATGGCTGGCTCATGAAGTATCATGCATTATTCAGGAAGCATCCGGATACAGGAATATGCGGTATTTCGCTGAATTCGCAAAATACCACGCAAACTCCACCGGTTTTTGATCCTCACGTACAGTCGTTTTTTCTTTATTCTACTATGGAGGTGCTTAAAGAGGTATTTCCCAACGGGTTGCCCGGAGCCGATTTTAATATGGAAAAAGATCAGTTAATTCAAACAGGTGAAATCGGGATCAGCCGGACCATTCTGGATCAGGGATATGGCCTAGTAGCTGCCATGTTTCCTGATTTTCAGTATAAAAAGGGACAGGAATGGACTCTGCCGGCAGGAGATTTAAGGCAGTTAAAGCAGTACGATAAGCGGGCAAATAAACTTTAGCCAGTAAAGGTTTAGTTGAAGTAATACCTGAGTACCAGGGATGCTCCTGAAACATTAAGATTATTCTCAAGTCTCTGAACTGGGATTTGGGCGAAAGAGAATTCAACACCAAGACTGAGATCCGGTGAGCCGGTATAGGCCACTTTAAATGATACCACATGACCAGCTTTATCTGCAAGATAAACCAAATCGGGCATTATTGAAATGACATACGAAACTGAAAAACCTAAGGGAACCGTAGTCCGTCTGTATAAATTAAGGTCAAACGTTCCACCAACCCGGTAAATAATAGCTGACTCACCTCGCCCAAAACGTTCGCCATAATGGAGATCAGCCATGGTATAAAATCCCCAAAGATCATTGATCCCATACGCAAACCGTAAACCTCCTCCTCCGGTAAGTGCCGGCACTTGTTGGGATATGCTTGGATTGGGTACTCCGTTGATTATATCTTCAACAAAACGGGTAATATTGATAAAGTTACCTTTGGCATTACGTACACTCATGATGGTTGATAACTGTAATTTTTCAGTTTGTGCCAGCCTGAAAATCCAGCTTATATCGAAATAGCCAACAGAGTTAATTCCCTGAGAGAGCAGACTTTTCACATCCGTTCCAATTCGCGTAGCAACTTTTACCTTAACAGAGAGCGCCATCCATTCTTTCACTTTTTGCTGGTATTCAAAACTCAGGTTCATGAATAATACGCCACCGCTTTCACCAAATATAGGCTTGCCATCAATTTCAAGAAGTGGAAATCTGATTGTTGAAGATTGAGCAAAACCGAGCTCGTTGTTATAATAGGTATTCAAAAATGGCTGACCGACAAACGAATTTGGAATAAAAGTATGTTGGTTTAATGCAGGAAGATTTTGCTGCGCTGAAGGATTATCCTGGGCATTGACCTGAAAAATAGTAAGAGCGAAAAGGATTAAAGATATAATATTTTTCACTACATATTTGAAGGAAGTTTTTTGCTGTATCTTGACCAGATTATTCATGGACTTATAGAGGTATTTGAATTCCGGTTCGGAATTTCAGTCCGCTGGATTTAATCCTTGGAACATACGAGCTATTGTTGCCGGAATATGAAATATTAATCAATCCTTGCGAGTACCGCAGGTCAAAAAACAAGAATGGCTTACCTATCGGAATCAGGTACGTAAGGCCAAAGTTTGCCGTAACATTGACTTCATTTATTTCCGACTGGAGGTCCACCGTTTCTGCTCCGTTATATGCAGAGGCTTTGGTAAGCAGGCCAACCTCGATCCCGCTGTTAAAATAAAACCGCTGATTATTAGAGATAATGTTGATCATTACCGGCAGAATCAAATAATTCAGGGATATATCAATACTGTCAATGTATTTTTCTCCTGTATTATCTTTTAGAGCCAGCTTTGCACCTGCAGTACCATACCCGGGCTGAAAGCTTAGCAGAACCTCATCGCTGATTTTGAAATCAATATTAAGACCGGTCAGAAAACCTATCCGGGGGGTATAAATTGCATCTTTGGGCGCATCACCGGATAAGCTGGAATTGTTAAAACCGCCATATATTCCGATGTTTGGTTGTGCCAGTAAACCAACTTCTGGAGTAAAAATTAGCGCTAAAGCTAAACAAATGACAATGAGGGGCTTCACGTAATATTTTTCATAAAATTATGAAAATAAGCTATTAACTGAACAGTTCTGTTCACTTTTTAACTTCGCTCTTTTTAACCGTTTTTTTCCTTATCAGTTCGCTTCCAGTAGTTCAAACAACTCATCCAGATCAGGCGACAGAATGATTTCCGTCCGCCGGTTTTTTTGCTTGCCATCGGCGGTGGCATTGGAAGTTACAGGCTGATATTCGCCCCTTCCTGCCGC
This sequence comes from Flammeovirgaceae bacterium, assembly GCA_003228395.1. Classification (GTDB taxonomy): domain Bacteria; phylum Bacteroidota; class Bacteroidia; order Cytophagales; family Cyclobacteriaceae; genus SZUA-230. Next base: position 1,796 of record QIDJ01000031.1, on the reverse strand, counting down.
CGTTATGCGTGTGGCGTCAACCCCTGCCCTGGTCAGGATTCTGGTTATGGATGTAGCCCGCAGCACACTCAGGTCCCAGTTGTCTTTGATGGTTTTGGTGGCAATCGGTACGTTATCCGTATGGCCTTCAATCAGGATATTTATATCGGGTGAGGTTTTAAGCGCTTCTGCAAGCTGCACCAACGCCCTTTCTCCCTTGGGGTCCACTTTATAACTGCCCGATTTAAATAATAACTGCTCTGCCAGCGATACATACACCTTACCGTTTTTTATTTCAACCGAAAGTTCATTTCCCGAAAAACCCAGCAGGGCTTCTTTCACAGAAACCATCAACTCCTGTACCGCTTTATCTTTTTCCGCAATGATTTTTTCCAGTTCCGAAACTTTTTTTTCCCGTTCTACCAGATCGGTCAGCAAGGCTTCATTTTCTTTCTTTTTGGCATCCAGGCCCTCCTGCAGTTCCAATAGCCTTTCTTGCTGTTCGGCAAGGTCGCGGCTTAGTTTTCCACTGTTGGTGAGCAAATTGTTATAGTAGGTTTCCAGTTGGCCATGTTCTTCCTGAAGCGCTGCCAGATCAGTTTCAAGCTTACTGATTTTCAGGCTTTTTTCTTTGGTTTCCTCATCGAGCCGGCTTATTTCCTCTTCGAGGCGCTCAAGTTTTGCATTGGCGGCATCAAGTTTATCTGAAACTTCATAGTAATCAGCCTCAATTTTTACCCTTTCAGCCAGCAGATCGTCAAATTTTTTCTGTGCAACACAACCTGAAAGGAGTATCACATACACAATGGCGGATAATTTAAACAGTCGGTTCATAAAATGTTGATTATTTCATTGCAAAGGCCAAAATTACAATTCTAAAATCAAACCCGCTTAATTAATAGCTTACCTGTGGGTTTTTTTTTATCTTTCTTCATTTAGGATAAAATTCATGTGAATATTATGGTAAAATATACAGACGGTATGCTTAAAGCGGATGCGCTGAAAGGTAAAACCATACTGATCACCGGCGGTGGTACCGGGTTGGGGAAATCTATGGGGAAATATCTGCTTCAACTTGGCGCTAACCTGGTCATTTCGGGCAGGAGAATGGAGGTGCTTGAGAAAACGGCAGAAGATTTGCAGCGTGAAACCGGCGGGCAAGTGCAACCTGTTGCATGCGATGTACGAAATTTTGATCAGGTTGCAGCGGTGATTGCAAGTGCTGAAGACACATTCGGTGAACTGAATGTGGTGATTAATAACGCCGCAGGTAACTTTATTAGCCCTACCGAGCGGCTTTCGCACCGGGCTTTTGATGCTGTGGTAGATATTGTGTTGAAAGGCACGTACAATACCACACTTGCGGCGGGAAAAAACTGGATACATAAAGATCAAAAAGGAGTGTTTTTAAACATCGTGACAACGTATGCCTGGACGGGGTCAGGGTATGTGGTACCTTCGGCCTGTGCCAAGGCCGGTGTGCTGGCCCTAACCCGCTCGCTGGCGGTAGAGTGGGCCAAATACGGTATTCGGTCCAATGCAATTGCCCCGGGACCCTTTCCTACTGAAGGAGCGTGGAGCCGCCTTATGCCAAAAGAAATTGCCGACGACCTCGACCCTGCTAAACGCATACCTCTTGGTAGAGTGGGTGAACACCAGGAACTTGCAAATCTTGCCGCGTATTTAGTTTCGGATTTTGCTGCTTATGTCAATGGCGAGGTAATCACCATTGACGGAGGCGAGTGGCTGAAAGGAGCAGGTGAGTTCAGCGGCTTTGAGGTCATTCCCGGGCACATGTGGGATATGCTTGAGGCTGC
>QIDJ01000382.1 GCA_003228395.1 Flammeovirgaceae bacterium | reverse complement strand
GGCAAGCAGCACGTTACCGGTATCGGTATTCAGATATACGAATGAATACATGCCGTTCAGTTGTTCCAGTCCGTTTTGTTGATGTGCACCAAGCAGGTTGAAAAGCACTTCGGTGTCCGATTCGGACCGGAAGTGTTTTCCCTCGTGAAGTTGTTGATTTTTAAAAACGGAATAATCATAAATCTCGCCATTATAAATCAGTGATCTGGAGTCATCATCGGATGTAAATGGCTGATGGGCATGTTTGGTATGATCGGTTATTCTGAGTATGTTGGCGCCAAGGAAGTACCTGCACACAGGGGTTTCAAATACCTGAAATCCAAAATCATCCGGGCCTCTAAATACGGTGGCATTGATCATTTTCTGAACCGGTTCTTCGTTCAGACGTTTGTTTTTATCCAGAATAAAATGAATGCCACACATTTTGGATTGTTACAGTTTGGGTTTTACCATTTTTGACAGTAAATGATTAAATGCAGGAATGCTTAAAAGCTTAAATTTTTTTCATCCCATACAAAATTCGTGGAAGACCTATATATTTTTCATATTTCCATATCATGCCGAAACCTGCTAATCCCGAAAATCAGAATTTTTCAACCGTACTGTTTTTCAAAATACCGGCAGAAATAACTGATCTTACACCAATCGCATTTGGGTGAACGTGCCAGGCACACATACCTGCCATGCAGTATCAGCCAGTGATGCGCCACAGAAATGTGCTCTTCCGGTATGTTTTTCACCAGTTGTTTTTCTACCTCCAGCGGGGTTTTGGCATTCTCATTGACCAACCCCAGCCGTTTGGAAACCCGGAAAACATGCGTGTCAACAGCCATCGAGGGTTGGTTGAAAATAACAGACGATATTACGTTAGCGGTTTTCCTGCCCACACCCGGAAGTTTTTGAAGGTCTTTCGTGTCTGACGGCACTTCCGAACCAAAATCATTCACCAGCATTCGTGCCATGCCATGGAGATGCTTCGATTTGTTATTGGGGAAAGTAACTGATTTGATATAGGGAAAAATTTCATCTGCGCTGCCCGCAGCCATATGTTCAACAGTGGGAAATTTTTCTACCAAAGCCGGCGTAACGATGTTCACCCGCTTATCGGTGCACCGGGCGCTAAGTATGGTAGCAACCAGAAGCTCATAGGGACTACCGTATTCAAGCTCCGTTTCAGCGTCAGGGCTGTGGTGTGTAAAATAGTCAATTAACTCTTTAAACCGTTTTTTTCTTTGCATGGCTGTATTTGTTTTTTACAGCATGCAAATTAAAGGATTTAGAGTAATCAAGAATACTTTTGATAACCTGATTGGACGGATTTCTTACTGCTTTATCTAATTTCTTCTTCACTGCTCTTAACTCATGGAATAAATCCAGCAGTTCATTGTCGCAAATCAATGCATTTTCAAACGCTGATTTTTGATCTGACGGTATTTCATTATAAAGATACCTGACTACATCATCATGGGTAAAAATTTTGGTCATAGGCAATTTTATATTTTTTCATTTTCTTACGTAAATTGATCAGGGCATACCGCATCCTTCCCAATGCCGTATTTATACTTACCCCGGTGTTATCGGCAATTTCCTGAAAACTAAGATCCATATAATGCCGCATGATCAGCACCTGCTTTTGTGAATCAGGGAGATCCTGAATAAGGCCGCGTACTTTATCCTGTATTTCTTTACGGATCTGAACCGTTTCATACGGCTCCTGAGAAAAATTCAGGGTATTTAATACACGGCTGCCATCTTCCATGACCACAACCGGAAAACGTTTGCTTTTCCTGAAATGATCTACAGCAAGGTTATGGGCAATTCTCATAATCCAGGGAAGAAATTTACCTTCTTCGTTATATTTGCCACGTTTAAACGTACGAATGGCTTTGATAAATGTTTCCTGTAAAATGTCTTCTGCCAGATAGCTATCTTTGACAATAAGATATATGGAGGTAAATATTCTGGCTTTGTACCTGTTAACCAATTCCTCAAAGGCCTCTTCGTTACCGTTTTGATATAGTGAAACCAACTCACTGTCGCTCAAATTATTCCTTCTCATTTATGTTTCGTTTAGTAAACGTAGAGGTCTATGGCATATTGTCTTTTTTTTAGATTATTAACAGATTTTCCTTTTTGGTGAAATCAAATGTAGGTAAACCGAATGAATAAATGCAAAATTATTCAATTATTTTTTCTCACAATTAATTAAAAAAAACGGCTTCTTGGGTTAGTATAACCAATTATAACGTATTACTATATCCGGATATTGTATTCTGATCAATTATATTTAAAAAAATAACACATTCCACTTCTCTCTTCGAGAAAGCGTTACATTAACTTTGCCTCTGCATGCAATTTTTATCAAATAATAACGGGGTTGATATTGACAAACTTGACCCCAGGAAGTATATCATAATAAAAGGCGCACGGGTAAACAACCTGAAAAACCTGAGTGTGGCCATTCCGCGTAATAAGATGGTGGTAATCACCGGCCTATCCGGCTCAGGCAAGTCTTCGCTGGCATTTGATACGCTGTTTGCCGAGGGTCAGCGCATGTATGTAGAAAGCCTCAGCGCCTATGCCAGGCAGTTTCTGGGCCGTATGGAAAAACCCGAGGTGGACTACATCAAAGGGGTTTCTCCTGCCATTGCCATCGAACAGAAGGTAAATACACGTAATCCGCGATCAACAGTAGGCACCACCACAGAAATTTATGATTACCTGAAATTGCTGTATGCGCGAATTGGGGTTACCTATTCGCCTGTGAGTGGCGCCGTTGTTAAAAGCGACTCTGTAAGTGATGTAGTAGATTATGTACTTCGACAGAAAGAGGGAACCCGTTACATGGTGCTGTATCCGATGAAGGTACCGGAAAGGCGTACCCTGGAGCAGGAGCTGAATATTCTGCTGAGTAAAGGATACACACGACTGGTAACCGGAAGTTCCGTTGAATACATAGAAGATTTTCTTGAGGGAGTCAACCGCTTGCAAAATTCAAAAGATATTTTTATTCTGGTTGACAGAAGCATGGTAGCGGATGATGAAGACAGCAGATTCCGGCTGGCTGATTCGGTTCAAACAGCCTTTTTTGAAGGACACGGCGATTGCATCATCGATATCCCCGGTAAAAAGAAAAGAAAATTTACAGACCGGTTTGAACTGGATGGCATCACTTTTGAAAAACCCACCGTAAATCTTTTCAGCTTTAACAATCCTTATGGCGCCTGTCACAGGTGTGAAGGCTTCGGAAAAATACTGGGAATTGATCCGGATCTCGTTATTACCGATAAAAGTCTCTCGATTTATGAGGGCGCCATCGCCCCGTGGCGCAGTGAGACCATGAAAAAATGGCTGGAGGCTTTCTTCAAAGCAACCGTTCACTTTGATTTCCCGATTCACAAGCCGGTCATTGAACTTACGGAAGATCAAATGGACGTGTTATGGAAAGGGAATGAACATTGTAAGGGGATCAATGACTTTTTCAGGTTTGTGGAGTCCAAATCCCATAAGATCCAGTACCGGGTGCTTTTATCGCGCTACAGGGGGCGAAAAGAATGCCCGGACTGCCGCGGAACGCGGATACGAAAAGACGCTGATTATGTGAAAATCGGTGGTAAGTCCATTACTGACCTGGTATTAATACCTGTAAACAGGCTGGAGGAATTTTTTCTTAACTTCAAACCAGGCAAACACCATCAGAAAGTAGCCGGCCGGATATTGACAGAGATCATCTACCGGTTGGAGTATCTTAACAAAGTTGGACTGGGCTACCTGACGTTGAATAGAATGACCTCCACCCTGTCAGGCGGGGAGTTTCAGCGTATTAAGCTGGCCACATCGTTGGGCAGCGCGCTGGTAGGCTCCATGTATATCCTGGATGAGCCAAGCATAGGGCTGCATCCCAGAGATACCAACAGGTTGGTGAATGTACTCAGATCGCTGCGGGATATGGGAAACACCGTAGTGATCGTGGAGCATGAAGAGGAGGTGATGCGCGCTGCCGACCAGATAGTTGATATTGGACCGGATGCCGGTTCGCATGGTGGCGAGTTGGTTTTTCAGGGTAACCTGAGCGACATCCATGCGGGCATTAAGACCCATACGGCAAATTACCTCTCCGGAGTGGATGCCATATCCGTACCTGATAAGCGAAGAAAATGGAGTGAGAGTATTGACCTGCTCGGAGTACGTGAAAACAACCTGAAGAATATCAACGTAAAAATTCCCCTGGGCGTGCTGACCGTGATTACAGGGGTAAGCGGTTCGGGAAAATCCACACTGGTACGTAGTATCCTGTATCCGGCGCTTGGCAAAACCATAGGCCTGATATCGGAGGCAACGGGCAGGTTCAACCGGCTGGAAGGCGCATACCAGAAAATAAACCGAATCGAATTTGTTGATCAGAATCCAATTGGCAAATCATCGCGCTCAAACCCGGTCACTTATGTGAAAGCCTACGACCAGATCAGGCAATTGTTTGCATCACAAACGCTTTCGAAGCAACGGGGTTATAAACCGGCCCATTTTTCATTCAATGTGGACGGTGGACGGTGCGAAACATGCCAGGGTGAGGGAACAGTGAAAATTGAAATGCAATTTATGGCTGATATCTATCTCACCTGTGAGAGCTGCAAAGGTAAGCGATTTAAACAGGAAGTACTGGACGTAACCTTCAAAGGGAAAAACATCGCCGATGTGCTGGAAATGACCCTGGAAGATAGTCTGGAGTTTTTTAGAGAAAACAATCCGGTAATCTCCAGGCTTAAACCCTTGTATAATGTTGGACTTGGATATATCAGGCTTGGACAATCTTCGAGTTCGCTGAGTGGAGGGGAAGCACAGCGGGTGAAACTGGCCTCTTTTCTTGGCAAGAATGAAGGCAATAAATCAGAACACATACTTTTTATCTTTGATGAGCCAACCACAGGGCTCCATTTTCACGATATAAGCAAATTGCTGGAAGCCATCAATGCATTGGTGGATCATGGAAACACCGTAGTTATCATTGAACACAATGTAGAAGTAATCAAATGCGCGGACTGGATCATAGACCTTGGCCCCGATGGGGGAGAAAATGGTGGACATATCATGTACGCCGGTACTCCGGAAGGTATGAT